>CAJXJG010000362.1 GCA_913054425.1 uncultured Fidelibacterota bacterium | reverse complement strand
TGGCCACTCAAGGATATACCTTGTTTGCTAAATTAGTCCATACTTGTATCTTCAATATAGAAGAATAATTCCGTTCATTCACGAAGTCTATATTTTTTGTTGGCTGCAAAACCGCTTAGCATTTATGGTGCATATAAAATAACGTTACAGAGAATTAAAATCAGAGGTAGATGACATTGAAAACCGACAGAGGCACTTTTGTGCCTAATGCCACCTTCACCACACCTGTACTGTTTTTGACTTTCAATCGCCCAGACACTACGCAGCAAGTATTTTCAAGGATTAGACAAGCACAACCTCCACGCTTATATGTTGCTGGAGATGGCCCTCGACCAGAACAATCAAATGAAGCTGAAATTTGTGAAATTGTGAGATCTATTGCCACAAATGTAGATTGGGACTGTGAAGTCAAAACTCTTTTTCGAGATCATAATCTTGGCTGCCGACTAGCTGTTAGTCAAGCAATTAGCTGGTTTTTTGAAAATGAGCCGGAAGGAATCATACTCGAAGATGATTGCCTGCCCAGTCAAAGTTTTTTCTGGTTTTGCCAAGAATTGCTGAAAGATTTCCGGCACCACAAACAAGTTGGAGCAATTTGCGGGTTCTACTCCAATGAATTGGACTACAAACCAAGTGCTTCGTACTTTGTTTCAAGATACTTGCGGGTATGGGGCTGGGCTGGATGGAGGCGTTCTTTTGAAGGATATGATTCCAATTTGAAAAACCTGATAGAAAATAATAATACATGGCAACGTGGGATGTTTAACCACAAAGATGTGTTGTTAAAAAAATATTTCCAACAAATGTTTGACCAAGTGGCGAATGGTGAAATTGATACGTGGGATTCTCAATTACAATATTTGCTTTGGCAAAAAAAACAAAGGGTTATTGTTTCATCAAATAATCTGATTCAAAATATAGGATGGATTCAGGGGGCTCATGCGCAAAAGAAAGACCACAATCACGAATTACCAACCAGTGAGATAGAATTCCCTTTAACTAGCCCAGAAATTGTGGACAGAGATGTCAAGGCAGACAAAGAAATAGAGCTAAAAAGCTATCAAATTACAAAACTATCTTATTTAAAAAGTCAATTAAGAAAATCTTTTTCATGATAAATATTAAACGGGTCCACTTAGTTTATCCCGTTGGGAATAAAATCAGTGCACCTGATACAATTGGCCGTCACCTCCAGCTTGCATTAGAAAAGCACTATCACGTTACAACGTATAATTACGATGAAATCAAAATTATTCAACCTGGAAACTCAGATGTATTGATTGGACATTGGCATCCAAATCCTCTGACTGTTTTTAGTATGAGTGTCCGGAAAATAGGATGGAAACGTGTTTTAGCTCTTGCTCCATTTTGTCCGGACCTCTCAGGATGGCACAATGCTTTTGGAAATAAAATTATAGAAAAATGTGATCGTTATTTAGCAATTACTGGTAATGCCTGGATGAAACGTTTGAAAGGTTCACCGTTTCAGCATTGGGAGCCAAAAATTGTACATTTGGACATGGCTGTTGACCGAATGGATTTTCCATTTATTAAGGAAAATTTCAATCCGGTTGGTAAACGACGTTTTCTTTACATCGGAAATACAACTTGGTGTAAAAATACTTCTTTATTAGAAAAACTCTCTGAAAAACTTCCTGAAACAGAATTTGCTTGGATGGGAGGTAATCAGTCATTGAAAAATATAAAAGGGTTAGGAAAATTCGATTTTTCCAACAAGGAAGCAAAAGAATTAATTCAAAAATACGATTTTTTGATTACTGTGGGTTCTGCAGACGCAAACCCTACAACGATTCTTGAGGCTATGGCATGGGGCCTGATTCCGGTTTGCTCGGTGCAGAGCGGATATGAAGGATTTTCTGGTATCCGTAACATACCTATTGACAACATTGACGATGCGGTCAAAACCATCAATGATCTCCATTCTGTTTCTGAAGAACAATTAAATAAATGGCAGCAGGAGAATTTAGCTTTACTGGACAAACATTTCAACTGGAAGCGTTTT
>CAJXJG010000361.1 GCA_913054425.1 uncultured Fidelibacterota bacterium | reverse complement strand
ACGGTTCTGAAGTGGATGAGTTTGAAAAATCCGGATTAACGAAACACCCGTCTAAAATGATTTCAGTCCCTGGAGTTGGTGAATCTCCCATCATCATGGAATGTAAATTTACTCAGCATGTCCAATTCAGTAAAAAGCCTGCAGGAGGAAACTTACTTTTAGGTGAAATTGTATATCTCCATGCTAAAGAAGAAGTGTTTGAGAAATCCGGAAAAATCGATCCTGCCAAAGTGGATCAGGTTGCCCGAATGGGTTATGACTGGTACAGTCGCGCAAACCAGGGCTTGTTTGAACTTCCAGCGCCCCGGTTTATTCCCATTGGTGTAGACAGTTTACCACAGGCTGTAAGAAAGCATCCGTCATTTTCAGGTAAGTTGTTGGCACGCCTGGCTTATGTGGAATCCATCCCAGATGAGAATACATCTGCTGAAATAAAAGAAAAATATTCTCAACATTCCACAGATGAATTATTTCAAATGTGCGCTGAATTATTGGAACAAAATAAAGTTGATGAGGCCTGGGAAATTGTCAATATCATTTTGAAAAAAACACAATTGATGAAGCTAATCTCATGAAAATTGCAATTATTTCAGGTAGTCCCCGTAAATCATCCAAGACGATTCTGGTGATAAATCATGCATATAATTACCTGAAAAATCAATCTCATAATCTTGACCTGATTGATCTTTCTGATAAAAATATTGAAATGTATCGCGGGTTTGACGTGGATTATAATCAAACTACAAAAGAATTGATAAAAAAACTGACTGAAGCGGATATTTGGATTATTGGAACTCCTGTTTATAATTCATTTTTCAGCAGTGCGATTAAAAATGTATTTGAATATATAAACTACAAAAATACTGCCGGGAAAATCGCCGGATTGATTATCGTTGCATCAGACCATATCAGTTTTAAAAGTGTTCAAACAAATTTAACTCAATTAATGTCCTATTTCGGGGTAATTACAAATCCAAATCCTGTGTACATCACAGTTGAAGAACTAGACGAAAACAATCAACTTTCAAAAGAGTTAAGATTGAGATTAGAAAATGTATTGGACGAATCTATTAAACTTTTTGAAGTAAATAGGTGAAATCATTATAAAAAAGGTAAGCTTGTACATTTATATGTAATCACTACTGAGAGGCACTATGCCCCACTACTAATACTGAGATTGAGGACTTTGTGCTGTAAGATAAGGAGAGTGTAATGTTCCCTTTTATTTAAAAAACAATACATAGTAATAAATATGATTAATCACTTAATCGATAGATTTTATCTGACTCAATGATATGTAAACCGTTTTGTGAGTTTGATATAACATTCACCATGGCTTGTGCTACCTTTTTACCATGAATTGGTGCATATTTTCGCATGGGTCCAATCATTAATGGGCTCAATAAATTCATAAATAGTTTTCCAATAATTTCACCAATTCTAAAGTCTTTTCTTTTACCTATTAGAAATGAGGGTCGAAAAATTGTAAGCATTGGAAAGCCAATCTCAATTAATTTTTTTTCAACTGTTCCTTTTATCCTATTATAGAAAATTGAAGATTGTTCGTTAGCACCCATTGCTGTAACAATTGAAAAAGAATTTACCTTATTTTTCTTTGTCCAGTCTGCAAATCGAATAGGTAGTGCTTCATCAACATAACGGAATTTTTCTTTTGTTCCTGCAGTTTTAATAGTTGTCCCGATACAACAAAATATATCATCCACTGGTTCAAGCATCTTCAAACTATTTTCATCCTCAAAATTGAAAATAATCTGATTTAATTTTGAATTAGTATCAAAGAATGACTTTCTGACTAAAACAGTAATTTTACTGTACTCACTACTGTTTAATAATATGTGGGTTAAATAATTCCCAACTAACCCAGTTGCTCCTATAACTAAAGCGGTTTTCACGATTCCAAATTTACTTTCAGTTAGTACCTTCTCTTTCGGCTCGTATCTTTTTATTAAGTTCAATAACCTTTTTGTTACCTTCGCACCAAGGTGGTAATCTGTCCCAATCAGGAATCCCA
>CAJXJG010000360.1 GCA_913054425.1 uncultured Fidelibacterota bacterium | reverse complement strand
TGAAACAGGCGGATCAAATGTGCAGTTTGCTGTGAATCCTGAAAGGGGAAGAATGATTATCATCGAAATGAATCCCCGGGTGAGCCGTTCATCAGCTCTGGCTTCAAAGGCAACCGGATATCCAATCGCAAAAGTGGCTGCGAAACTGGCAGTGGGATTTACACTGGATGAGCTCCCCAACGATATCACCGGGAAAACTACGGCAGCTTTTGAACCTTCCATAGATTATGTTGTGACGAAGGTTCCTCGTTTTGATTTTGAAAAATTTCCTTCCGCTTCCGGGCATTTAGGGATTCAGATGCAAAGTGTGGGTGAAGTAATGGCAATTGGCAGGACGTTCCGGGAAAGCCTTCAGAAAGCGTTTCGCTCCTTGGAAGTTGGGTTGGACGGCTTGGAAGCAAGACCACCCGCGGGGGGAGATCCGGATGTAAAACGATCACGATCACTGGACATGTCCACACTGCGATTTGGGACTTCATTTCGATTGTTGAAGATACGTCAGGCGTTTTTAGATGGGCAGACGGTTGATGATATTTTTTCCGTTACAAAGATTGATCCATGGTTTTTGCATCAAATAAAAATACTGGCAGAGACGCATAGCAACCGGTCTCTACGTGATTTAAAACAAAATGGTTTTTCCGATAGCCAGATTGGAAGAATGTTGAAAAAAACTGAATCGCAAATCCGCCGTCAACGAAAAAAAGAAAACATTTTTCCATCATATAAAGTGGTGGATACCTGTGCTGCTGAATTTAAGGCACAAGCTCCCTATTGTTATTCTACCTATGATGAAGAAAATGAGATTTATCCGCTGGAAGGAAAAAAGATCATGATCTTAGGCGGAGGACCAAACAGGATCGGCCAGGGCATTGAATTTGATTATTGCTGTGTGCAGGCGGTCTTTGGATTAAGGGACATGGGGATGAAAACCATCATGGTCAACTGCAATCCTGAAACCGTCAGCACAGATTTTGATCTAGTTGACCGTCTGTATTTTGAGCCGGTAACATTTGAAGATGTTTTAAATATTGTGGAATTTGAAAGACCGGACGGTGTTCTGGTACAGTTTGGAGGTCAGACACCACTGAAAATCGCCCAGGCCTTGGAAAGGGCAGGAGTACCAATCATTGGTACTTCTCCCCACAGTATAGATTTGGCGGAGGACAGGGAAAAGTTCGGTGAAGTCTTGAAAAAACTTAAAATTGTGTGTCCAAAATTTGGTACTGGCAGAACGCTGGAGGAAGTGATGAAAGTTGCTGAAAAAATCGGGTTTCCGGTCTTGGCACGTCCCAGCTATGTGCTGGGAGGAAGAGCAATGGAGATCGTGTATTCGAAAGATCAACTCGTTGATTATATTATCCGGTCAGCCGATGTTACAGCAGGACACCCTATTCTTATAGACGAATTTCTGGAAGATGCTTTTGAATTTGATGTGGATGCGCTTTGCGACGGAGAAACCGTTCATATTGGCGGTGTTTTGCAGCATATTGAAGAGGCAGGAATTCACTCCGGTGATTCTGCTTGCGTTCTCCCTCCATATCGAATTACTACAGAGGCTCTGGATAAAATTATTCAAATAACAATAGCCATCGCACTGGAATTGCCGGTGGTTGGATTAATTAATTTACAATTTGCCTATAAGGATGAACAAGTGTTTGTGCTGGAAGTCAATCCACGAGCCAGCAGAACCGTTCCTTTTGTGAGCAAAGCAACCAATATACCATTAGCAAGAATTGCAGCAAAACTAGCTACAGGAATAAAACTAAAAGACATGGATCTTAAACAATGGGATGAAATCAGTCATATTGCTGTGAAAGAAGCTGTCTTGCCCTTTAATAAATTTCCTTCTGAATCCATTTTCTTAAGCCCGGAAATGAAATCAACCGGGGAAGTAATGGGGATTTCTGATACGTTTGGTCAGTCATTTAGACGAGCATCAATCAGCGCTGGAAATATAATTTACGATTCAGGAACGGTATTTATTTCTGTTAATGATGCGGATAAAATGGATGCGATTACTCTGGCACGGGATTTGTCCGAAATTGGGTTCAAACTTGTGG
>CAJXJG010000359.1 GCA_913054425.1 uncultured Fidelibacterota bacterium | reverse complement strand
ACAAAATTATAAAAATGGAGAATGTCTTTATCCATGGCATCCTTTGATGGCATATGACCGGGAACACCACGTGAAAAACCATGACCTCTAATATCAAACATGTAAATTGTATATCCGTTTTCTGCAAAGTGGTCTGCCATTGGTAAATATAAATGAGCCCTGGCCCCGATTCCGTGAATAAATAATACAGTACCTTTAGATTTGATTTTGGGACGAACGATTGTACAGGCTAACTCAGTTCTATCAAATGAGGTAAAAAAACGGACTTCTTCCCCGGTTTGCTCTAGTAATGCATCAAAATTACGGATATCTTCTTCAGTAATAATTAAAATGGAATTACGCATGGTACAGCCCGATGTTAAAAAGAACATGATGAATAAAAACACCCATGTGTTTTGAATACAGGAATACATGGTAAAAATTTACGGAGATACTACCCAAATGTGTGCAGATGTTTTTAGCGGGTTTATAGAAAACCTATTCATAAACAACTTGAAAAATTATACATTTAGTGGCTGATTTGGGACTTTACTCTCACTTATTGTTCGCTTAAAACGAAGGAGACTATTAGTTTTAATAATAATTTACGGCAAACTGAAAAGGTAGATGCACATTTTTACTCAACTTGTTTAACAACATAAACTGATGTGTTTGAATTGTGGGAGCGTCCTTTCTGTGTCTTGTTTCTATTTGATGAGGAAAGTTTAAGGAATTCGAAATGTGTTCCGTCATTGAAAAGACGACCTAAATGTAACCGCCAAACAAAAATTATACATAACTAAATCGTGCCCATAAAACAAACTATCGTCACAGGAAAAGTACCTGTACACATTTTTACCAATGATATTGAAGCACAGGCGAAACGGCAGTTAGAGAATGTATCTCAACTGCCCTTCATTCATCATCATGTGGCTGCTATGCCTGATGTCCACTGGGGGCTTGGGGCGACAATTGGTTCTGTGATTCCTACAATCAAAGCTATTATTCCTGCGGCGGTTGGTGTAGATATCGGCTGTGGAGTGATGGCTTGCAAATTGAATCTGAATGCCAATGATTTACCGGATGATTTATCGGACATCCGCTCTAGGATTGAACAAGCTGTTCCACATGGAAGAACAGACAATGGTGGACCGAACGACAAAGGAGCGCGGAAGCATCCAGGTGAAGAAATTCTTTACTTCTGGAGTAAAAATGATATCAACAAAACATTGTCCAAAGTCATAGACCGACACCCAAAACTTCTTAGCAGACGAGTGAATACATTCAATCATTTGGGTACGCTGGGTACGGGCAACCATTTTATTGAGGTCTGCCTGGATGAAAAAGATCATGTATGGATCATGCTTCATTCCGGTTCCCGCGGAATCGGTAACCGTATCGGTACATATTTCATCAGTCTTGCAAAAAAAGAAGCGAAACGGTGGAGCATCCATCTGCCGGATAAAGATCTGGCCCATCTATCGGAAAGTTCCGGTTATTTTTTTGATTATATAAAGGCTGTGAAATGGGCCCAGGATTTTGCCAGGGCAAACCGGGAATTTATGATGACCGCAATCCTGAAAGCAGTTTCAATTTCACTTGAACGTCCCCTAGAAGCGGAGGAAGAAGCCATTAACTGCCATCACAATTATGTGGATGTGGAAACCCACTATGGGAAAAAGGTATGGCTCACCCGTAAAGGGGCTATCCGTGCCCGGAAAGGTGATTTAGGAATTATCCCCGGAAGCATGGGTGTAAAAAGTTATATCGTGCGTGGTAAGGGGAATAAAGAATCCTTTTATTCCTGTTCCCATGGAGCGGGTAGAGCCATGAGCAGAAAAGAAGCCAAAAGGCGGTATACAATTGATGATATGAAGAAACAAACTGCTGGAGTAGAATGCCGGAAAGATAAGAATGTAATTGACGAAATCCCCGGCGCGTACAAGGATATTGATGTCGTCATGGAAAACCAGAATGATTTAGTGGACATTGTTCATACCCTGAAGCAGGTGGTGTGCGTAAAAGGATAAATTTTATAAAGGTCTGTATGGATATAAATAATTGATGAATACAGCAAACTCCTGTTTATACCTCACACTTACACCGAACAGGGGAAA
>CAJXJG010000358.1 GCA_913054425.1 uncultured Fidelibacterota bacterium | reverse complement strand
AGGAGACAAATAGGAAGATCCAGGAAATGGAATATAAAGATTCTTTGTTAGTGAACAAATACTTGGAATGGTGGCCAAGCGGTGAGAAAAAGGTAGAAGGGCAGTACACTGCCAATAAGAAGGAGGGATGGTGGACGTACCATGATCCTGGCCGCAAACTGTTATTGGAAGACGAATACAGAGGATGGTGGGGTGATGATGAGAAATATATTCCTGCTCGCAGGTCCCGTTATGAGTTTTACCGTTCCGGTGAGTTGTTCTCTTCCTATGATTTTGAGTATTATTTAAACGGACAGATAAAAGAGGAACCTTCGTTTGATGCTGGAATTGTTGATGGAAGATGGATGCAATATTTTGAAGGAGGGGAGAACGCCAGTCAGCGTGAGTACATTAATGGACGTCCGGATGGGGTTTGGCTCACCTGGCATGACAGTACTTTTGTGAAGGTACAGGAAATGGTGTATAAAGATTCATTGTTGGAAGACAATTATTTTGAATGGTGGATGGATGAAAAACAAAAAATAACAGGTTTTTATGTTCAAGATAAAAGGGATTCTTTGTGGACATATTGGGATAAATTTGAACATGAACGATTCGATGAATATGACCTGGGTGAATTGATTTCGAGTTGGGGTTGGGAGTATTACGAAAATGGACAGGTTAAAGAAGAGATTGTTTATCGTGAGGGTGTGAAACATGGAGAATGGCATGCCTATTATGAGGATGGCAGTTGTAGTGGATATAGAGGTTTTAATAATGGTGTTAAAGATGGAACATGGATCGATTGGTATACAAATGGTCAAAAAAGTTTTAAGAGAAAATATGAGTTAGGCCAACCCGTTGATAAATGGCAATATTGGTATTTTTCAGGTGAGTTGATGAGTGCAGTGGAATATGAGAATAATGAGATTATTTTGCAGCAATGTTATCAAAGCACATTAATTCACAGTAATCCAGATGAAAAGGTACGAGATTGCTCAGCTGTAATTAAGCCAGAGGATTTAAACCAGGGAGTTTTTCGAATCTACAGTCCCTCAAAAGTTTTGATTAAAGAGAGCTATATTACCGAAAATAAACTTTTGGCTCAATTTGAGTACCACCATAATAGTGAACCGAGCGCAATTAAACTTTTTAAGGATGGAGTGGTCATTTTATTCAAGAATTGGAATCCGAAAGGAATAGAAATTATTGATGATCCTGAGCCATCGGGATTATTTTCATCTTGGGATTATTATCCAAACGGGGACATAAAATATAAAGTTACTTACATGGGAGTAGAAAAAAAAGAGAAGCATGGAATCGAGTGGTTTTTTTATAAAGATCGTATTTGGAAGCAAATAAATATATATTACCAGGGTATTTTGCAGTTATCCAGGAATTGGGAGCGGGGTGCATCTATATCTTCGGATAGTATTTATAAAAATGGTAATAAAGTGTTTCCTCTCAAGCTTGATGTACAAAACAAACCAACCAAGGAAGATAAAAAGAAAGCAGCAGCCTATTTTAGGCAAGCGCTTAAAAAAGCGAAAAAGAAGGATTATTCAGGAACTCTAAAAGACTTAAAAAAATCCTACAAACTCAATCCCAGCAAGAAAGTAAAAACACTAATTGATAAATTAAATTCCCTTCTTAATAAGGAAATAAAACCTGCCATATCAAAAAAACCAACCAAGGAAGATAAAAAGAAAGCAGCAGCCTATTATAAGCGGGGGATAATAAAAGCGAAAAAGAAGGATTATTCGGGAGCTCTAAAAGACTTAAAAAAATCCTACAAACTTAGTCCCAGCAGAAAAGTAGAAACACTAATTGATAAATTAAATTCCCTTCTTAAAAAGAGAAAAAAAGCTGCCAAATCAAAAAAAGGGAAAAATTGAAATACCAAACACTAAATAGTTTAACCATGGCTTGAGATGTTATGGGAGGATTTCATTTTGTTTACCCGGAAAGAATATTGCTATTGGAATGATAGACAATTTTTCTGAATTTCTTTTGGTTCCAATTCGTCATTATTAAAGAATTTGAAAGAGGTACATTATGAATATTATTAAGATTACACCGAATCTGGATGAATGATCAATTTGTGATATTATTCTCTAATTGGGGAGTT
>CAJXJG010000357.1 GCA_913054425.1 uncultured Fidelibacterota bacterium | reverse complement strand
AAGGGGAGGTTTTTAGTTGGCGTGATCGTCGTGATTAGGTGGTTGTTCTTTTGAGGGAAGGCTTAGGGGCGTTCTGTTACCCGGTGTATGAACCAAAATAGCAGAAAACTTATTAGACGTCAAAAAAACGCCATATCCGAATCCCATAATAATTAATAAAATCCTTACAAAGTATGGCACGAGAGTGGGTAATCAATGACTATTCAGGTTATAAGGGACTGGTCCTGCAGCAGTGTAAACCACAAAACGCGGGCCCTGGCGAAATTCGTCTGCGAATTGAGGCATTTGCGTTGAACTGGGGCGATATGGATTTGATGCTGGACCGTTATTCGTTCAGCTTCAATAATTTTCCAGCGCGGATAGGGATGGAAGCCACAGGCATTGTCGACGAAATTGGCGAGGGTGTGACCGGGATTGAGCTTGGCACCCGCTATTGCACGTTGCCGTATTTCTATTTTAACAAAGGAGCTAGCGCTGACTTTGTTACGATAGATGCTCGCTATGTCACACCCGCTCCAAAGAATCTGTCGGCGGTAGAAAGTGCCTCTGTGTGGATGCAATTCATGACAGCATATTATCCGATCGTTGAGTTGTGCAAGGCCGCACCGGGGAAACACATTCTCGCAACCGCAGCCACCAGTACGGCTGGAAATGCCGCGCTAAACATTGGGGCTATTTTTGGTGCTAATATGATTGCCACAACGCGGTTCGAAGAAAATCGCGATTATCTTCTTGAATCAGGTGCGTCACATGTCATCGTGTCGGGTAATAATGAGCTGGCGGCGACTTTGCGGCAGATGACTGATGGTCATGGCATTGATGCTGCCTTCGATCCGGTCGGTGCAGGCATGATTGCCCAGTACAGCTCGGCACTCGCTCGGGATGCAACCATTTTTTTTTATGGCACTCTGGACGGAATTTTTCCTCAACTGCCCATTGTTGATATGTTTCAGGCAAATGCTACCTTTCATCCTTATTCGCTGTTTAACTATGTGGAAGATCCTCAGATGCAGACCAAGGGAACTGCCTTTGTCTACAATGCGCTTGAAGATGGAAAACTCGCGCCGAATATCGACCGCGTCTATCCGATGGGAGAGTATCGAGAGGCTTGGGAATATCTCAGCCAGCCGCGCACTAAGCATGGTAAAGTCGTGATTGAAACCGGTCTATGATTAGTTTGTGTTTCTATTGACGGTTGAATGAAAAAAATTATGGGACGTTCTGTTTCCAGACACCCCACTATTTTTTACTTTTTTCCTCTAATCTTTTGAGACTTTCTTCAGACCAAACCTTATCTCTATCATACATTGTATCAAAACAAATCTCTTTATTCTTTATATCAATCCAAGGATCTTTATCTTTAATAAATATATGCGCTTGTGGAGTTATTAAATTATCTAGAGTTGCTGTTCTAACTGCTATTCTTCCAACTGCTACTCTATATTTACAATATAAATATACACCACAATTAATGCAGAAATATGCTCTATAACCTTTTCCACTTCCAGTAGGAAGTTCAGCTGAAGAAACATTACCCTCAACAATTAAATCGTCTTCAAAAATCATTGTATGAATTACATATGAGGATCCAGTAGATTTTTTACAGTTTTTGCAATGGCAAGCTTGTGTGAAAAGGGGCTTATCAGTAATCTCATAAATTACCTTACCACATGCACAACTTCCCTTTAAATGTTCGTAGTTACTCAACTAAGAAAACAACTTCTTGTGAATCCAAATTAACGCCTGCATCTGTTCTTAATTTTGCTAAGTCTTGATCTTTTAGAGCATCTTGCATTGTTTCCATAGAAGGCACTTCTAATACTTGATAAACTTTACCTTCATTTTCTTTGGGATGACCATACGCTAAAACTTTTATTCCGTATTTTTTCCTGACATGATCAACACTTAAAAAAAGATTTTTCCAAGTTTCATAACCTTTTGTTATTTCTGCATTTATAATTAATTTCATAATTCTTCCTTTCTAAAAAAATTGATTGATTTTTTCATAATTCACCCTACCACAATACCGATACGGGATTAAGGGGGAAAATAACGAGGGGAAAGGGGAGGTTTTTAGTTGGCTTGATTTGTGTGATTTTGTGGTTGTTCTT
>CAJXJG010000356.1 GCA_913054425.1 uncultured Fidelibacterota bacterium | reverse complement strand
ATTTGGGAGCCTGGTTTGCATATGGATTGCCGACAGAAGCATCAAATTATGGAGGTTTCTCCGGTCCATTTTTATTAACTCAAGAAAATGGTGTTTGGATCAGTAAAGTATTAAGCAAACTTGAACTTATCGACATTGATGCTGGTAAACCGATTGATTGGAGTGATTTTAAGGTAACACAAACAAGTTACAATAGTCATTTAGCTCAAGAATTTGAAAATCAATATGTGAAAGTTTCACAGACTCTTGTTTTCTCTTCAGCTCATTCCGCACTGATTATTACTAATGTCACAAACTTGTCTGACGATACTTTCAATTTTTCCCCTACTTGGAAAGGCTCCATTTTTTTAGCTGGAACAAAACTGAAGCAGCAAGGTGATGCCATTAGCCTAATTTCAAACAAAAGCAGCGCAGAAGGTATTATTCAAGTATTTGGAGATGAGATTAATAAGATAGATGTTTCCGATAATGCCTACATCTTCAACCTGGAAAATTTTGAATTGAAAGGAGGGGAAACCAAACAATTGATTCTTTCTCACAGTTTTATTTTCCCAGAATATAATATTAAGGAAGAACAACTTCATCTTATAACAGCTGCCAGCAAGGTTAAGGATTTGCTTCAAAGACGAATTAAAGGAAAGCAGACTCAATTAGAAAAACTTTATGATAAACTGGACACCAACTGGAATGACTTGCTATATAAAGACCTTGTTGCTAAAACGGTACTTACATTGCAAAATAATTGGAGAATTCCTGCAGGGCAGCTAAATCACAGTGGTGTATTCCCAAGTTATCATTACAGATGGTTTCATGGATTCTGGGCTTGGGATAGTTGGAAACATGCCGTTGCAATTGCAAAGTACGACACTTTACTTGCTAGTGAGCAAATCAAAGCATTGTACGATTATCAAACAAAAGAGGGGTTTATTCCAGATTGCATTTACCGAGATACTACCATCGAACAACATAATTACAGGAATACTAAGCCCCCATTGTCAGCCTGGGCTGTATGGGAAGTTTATGAGCAAAGTCAAGAGGTAAAATTTCTAACTGAACTTTATCCCAAAATTGTTAAACAACACAAATGGTGGTATGCGAACAGAGATCACGACAATGATGGATTATGTGAATTTGGATCAACTGATGGTTCTCTGATTGCAGCTAAATGGGAAAGCGGGATGGATAATGCCGTAAGATTTGACAACAGTAAAATAATTCAGAATTCTGAAACTTCGTACTCTCTCGATCAGGAAAGTGTTGATTTAAATGCTTACCTCTTTGCTGAAAAGAGATATCTGATTAGAATGGCAATAGTTTTAGGCAAAAAAGAAGATGTAAAAGCATTTGAACTTCAGGCACAAACATTAAAAGAAAAAATTCAGAGACAGTTTTTTGATCCAGCTACCGGATGGTTTTACGACACTTCCCTTAATGGGGAAAAATTTATTGTTGTGATGGGTTGTGAGGGTTGGGTCCCTCTTTGGGCAGAAGTTGCAACCAAAAAACAAGCGGAGGCAGTAAAAAACAACATGATGAAACCAAGTTGTTTCAACACTAAAATCCCGTTTCAAACATTGAGCGCAAGTCATCCGGATTTTAAGCCGGATAGAGGCTATTGGAGAGGTCCAAACTGGTTAGATCAATCGTATTTTGGAATAAGGGGATTGCATAACTATGGTTATCATCAGGAGGCTTATAGGGCAAGCCACAAATTAATGCATAATGCAGAAGGTGTATTAATAAAAGGGAAATCAATCAGAGAAAATTACCAACCTTTAACAGGAGAAGGATTAGAATCAGAAAACTTTAGCTGGTCTGCTGCACATTATTTACTATTACTATTAGATGAATAATCAGTCGTAGTATAAATTATACAAGGATGTTATTACAAGAGATGTTTAATTACGAACGCACAACAATGTATAAGCGGCACTAAAACGACCGCTTATACCCGAACCGTTATGCACAAGAAAAAGTTAATGATGCATGACCCAATCAGATGAAGGATATAATACTAACTTTGTATCTTATTTAAATTAATAATTATGAGCAACGGAACAGTAAAGTTTTTTAACAACGCTAAAGGGTTTGGATTCATTACACCTGATGATGGTGGTAAAGATGTATTTGTGCATCAAAATG
>CAJXJG010000355.1 GCA_913054425.1 uncultured Fidelibacterota bacterium | reverse complement strand
GCCATTTCCTGGTTTCTATTTTAGAAACCAGCCAATAGCTGACCCAGAATAAAACCACCACAGCCGTCAACATGATCCAACCTTCAAGGAGTTCCTGATTGGCCATATTCAGGTGAAGGATTTCCTGGATAATATAGGCCGTCGCAAAACTGGCAAGTATGCCGACCACCACGCCGATGTGGATAGATTTCACCCTGGCCTGATTGCGAGACTTAATTAAAAAGGCGATCAGTGCGGCGATAATGAGAATGGCCTCAAATCCTTCCCGAACGATGATGGAGAAGGACTGGAAGAACATCCCGGTAAAACCAACCTCGCTCTTGAGCAGTTTCAAACCTTTTGAAAGTTTCAGGTTGATTTCATTATTTAGCGATTGCACATGATCGAAAGGCGCGTTACGCTTTATTTCTCCCCGATAACGACTGAACACTGACTCCAGGCTTACACCCAGACTCCTATCTTTGGTAATGAGGTTGGACTCGATTTTTTCATAAGCCAGATAAGCGTCAAAAGCCACTTCTGCCGCATTGTCACCCTGACCGGATTTATAAATCTCCAGACTTTTATCAAGAAGTCCTCGAACCTCATCTACGACCATGGCGGCAAGTTTTCCTGCATTATCCGCTGATGATTCGATAGCAGCCAATTCCAGATTGACAGGCGGAAGTTGGATATTTACGTTGGAAAAGGTTCTGATGTAATAAGTCACATCCCAAATCTGCGTTTCCGAAAGTACTCCGGCCCAAGCCATCATCGCTGTATTGGCAATGCCGACGTTAATCACCTCAAAATTGTCATAAGCGGTGGTGTTTGCATCGCCTGTAAGTTTCGCATTAGATAAAACGGCAGGGGAGGGATCAAATTGACTGGCCATGGGGCCATCACCGTTACCTGTCAGGCCATGGCAAATCAAGCAATTGCTTTCAAATATTTTTTTGCCATTAACCAGCGATATCGGTGTGATCGGTGTTTTATTGATTTCAATATTAAAAGTTGCCAGCAATTCAGAATTGATGCTATTTACTTCTGCCCATACCTTTTGTGAATCTGCTTTATCTTTAACCAGGCCCATTATGTTGATGAGCTGATTTTTAAGTTTTTCAACTTTTTGGGAGTCTGGAATTTCAGCAGATAACCTGGCAAATCTTTCGATAGCTTGTTGCAAAAATACCAGGCTTTCTTCATATTCCGGGGCAACAACAATTTTGCCATTCACCACACCTTCTTCAAATTCCTTGGCGGCGATATTTAGCATCATGACTATTTTTTTAACTCTGTCGATGGATGCCTGGTTTACGGCTTCGGCAAGGTTTGGGGCCCAAAAGGAATGACTTGAAAATAAAAGAGCTATAATTACAAATTTTAAAAAAACAGATTTTCGGGGCATAGTTAGCTTTGTAGGTAGCATGTTGGCTGTTGAAGTTGTTGATTTCATATTGCAGTTGGTGTTCGGTTCCTCAAACCCTCTTAAATTAATAATGAGAATTGTTATCAATAATAAGGTAAGCCCTTTAAATTGTCAAGGTTGCTGGGAATTTAGTGATCCCTATAAAATAACAATTAAAAAAGGGCCAAAATTATAAATATAAAAGGGGGCAAATATTGATAGAACCACAAAAACCGGTAAGTGGAAATACTGAAAGGAAACATACTTAATTTTGTAGAATACTAGGAGTTAGCCTCGAAATCTTTGAGTTTTTGTTCCCATTTTGAGATAAGTTCGCGGAAACAGGTTACATGTTTTTTTTCTTCCAACATCAAATCATAATACATACGCCGCATCCCTTTTTTGACATCCGAATCTTCAGGGGTTTTATTAACAAGGGTCTGGTAATAACTGACCGAATTTTCTTCACTTACAATACCTTTGCGTAAAACATCCAGTCGGCCCTGTACCGTTCCAAGGTTCTCTTTATTGGATTCCATATATACCTCAGGATTTGATAATATTAACGAGCAGGAAGCATCCAAACCAATATCTAAATTATACCAGAGTTAGTAAACGGAGTTTGTCATGGGTAAAATTTTAACGGTTTTTTTATTAATGGTCCTTGTATTTTCTGGTTGTTCGTTGCATTCCGGCTCCACTTATGAACGAAGTGAAATGGGTTCACCGGAATATTTTAAAAAGGGTGTCATTTTATCGGTAA
>CAJXJG010000354.1 GCA_913054425.1 uncultured Fidelibacterota bacterium | reverse complement strand
ATAATTGATAACCTTTTCGTAAGTACTTCTCACCAGTATCGTATGGAGAATGATTCTATTTTTGGGAACTTATTCCTACATTTAACTCCTTTTGAATTAACAGATCCTGATACACTTACAGTGAATTTTCGTGTACATCGCCAAGAAGCCAGACCACACACAATATATACTGAAGCAACCACCCGTGAGTTATATTTACAGCCCTATAAAAAAGTACCGTTGAATCCTCAGTTATATTCCATCGCTGATGCCATTTCTGGTACGAGCGATGATAAAATCAGAGAAATATACGATACCATCATAAAGCATATGGAATATGATAAATCCGGTGATGGTTGGGGTCAGGGTGATGCTGTGTATGCCTGTAAGGTTGGAAAAGGAAACTGTACGGATTATCATAGTTTATTTAATGCACTTCTTCGTGTGCAGCAAACGCCTGCGCAATTTAATATCGGATTCTCGATTCCTAAGGGTTTATCTGGTGCGGTTATTGGATACCACTGTTGGACTGAGTTTTACCACGAAGGAGAAGGATGGTTCCCAGTGGATATCTCTGAGGCGGACAAACATCCTGACCAAGAAGATTATTATTTTGGGAAGTTGGATAACCGTCGTGTAAAATTCACAGTCGGAAGGGATATTCCTCTTCCTGGTGGGACAACAACGGATATCGTAAATTTTTCCGTTCATCCTTATGTGAAGGTGAACGGTGTCTCATCAAGGGGGTTTATTCCCAATTTTTTTTACGAAGCGGTTAACTGAAGATGATCAGTATTATTTAGTCTTCTGCTTCTTCCGGCTCGATTGTTACCGCTGGTTCTTCCGGTTCAAGCTGAACCCTTTTCCATACACCTTTTTCTTCTTGCCATCCGTACCGCTCTTTACCTTCCTCCTTATGTACAAGGAACTCACTGAAAGATAATTCTTCAGCAGATTTACCATTCATAAATACATCCAAATCATATACTTTATCATCATTTGCTTTGAAGTCAGCGCAGGCAAAATACAGGTCATCCCCAACTGCAGATAAACGGTCTTTATGAACTTTTAATAATACCAGCTCAAGGTTTTTTCCTGTTTCTGGATCTTCCACGATGAATTTCATGTTCCGATTCGATTCCGATTTAACGTACTGAACAACAGCCTCAGCAAGGTTATCCTTAGTGATGGGTGTAGAGGTTACTTTTGAAGGATGTTCAGAAGGATGTTCAGAAGGGTGTTCAGAAGGATGTTCCTGGGCAAAACCAGGCATTACAAAAAAAAGTAATACACAGATTCCGACCCAGCGATTGATTAGAGTTTTTATCATTTATTTTTCCTATTTGGTTATTTAAAATATAATATACAGGTATTTGAATGGCTATACATTTAAAGTGGTTTTGAATTTTCTATAAACAGGTTAACGTAAGTTTTTGCAATTGCAGAATAAATTGATAATATAATCGTAGGTTATTGTTGTTAAACAAAAATCTTATTAACATGCTTTATCTAATATTTAAAATGAAATAAAGATACAGGTTCACCAAACTGCTGTGTTTCGCCAGCATTGAAAACTAAACCCATTAAGCAAAGCTAATTTAGCAATACAATCAATATTTTTTGATTAACGTGACCTTATTATGTCAGGGACAGGTTTCTGCACACTTATTTAAGGGCGGTTCATACTGCCCTTTTTCTTTGTTGGGATCACCTGACAGAATTTCATAAACTCACCTTTCCGATGTCTGCGATTCCCCCAACAAAAAAGCTTGAATGTGTTCCATCTTTACTTGATGCCACAAAATTATTTTGGAAAAATAATGCCTAATTTGCAGCAACAAATCGCATCTGCTGTGGATGCTGCCCGAGATGACATCGTCATTTTCATCCAAACACTCGTCCGATCCCCCAGTTTGGCTAATAATGAAGGACCTGTTCAAAACATTATTTCTGATAAGTTGAAATCCCTAGGATTTGAAGCTGAAAAGGTTCCTGTCCGATTCGATGAATTAAAAGATCACCCGGCATTTAATGATGACGGTTATTCCCCTGATTCCCGGTTTAACGTTGTTGGAAATTGGAAAAGTAATGGAAAGGGTAAATCCCTCATTCTCAATGGCCACGTGGATGTGGTGCCTACCGGTTCGTTGGAACTCTGGGATGAATCGCCTTGGTCTG
>CAJXJG010000353.1 GCA_913054425.1 uncultured Fidelibacterota bacterium | reverse complement strand
TGTTAAAGAATAAGATGGATAAGATGGATCCTCATCATGACGGATATTCAAAACTTAAGTATTGGGCGGATCGTTTTGGAGACTCCACCATTGTTAAAACACTTCACCATCGAAATAAACTAAAATTGTTTCGATTTAAAAAAGCATTTAAAAAAGTAACGGGTATTACCGTGAATCAGTTTAACGAAGACTGGCGCAGGCACATGAACACCTATTATTATGGATACCGTTCACAAAAAGAAACAATTCAAGAAATTGGGACAACGGTTTCCCTTCCCATTAAAAAAATGATAGGATTCGGCAATTTAAATCATCTAGCATTTTCTTTTTCTTCAGACAGTATGAATCTTGCCATTGCCGGTAAAAAAGATAAAGATCAGTATGATTACTCATTGTTTATTGCAAAACGGGACACTGCCAAAGAACGAGAAGCAAGAGAAAAGAAACCGGGGAAATTCAGTTTTTTAAAAAACCTGTTTGTATTAAAACAAGATACCAGTGAAACAGATTTAACCAAGAAAAAGAAAAAAAGTGGGAGGGTAAACTGGGATCTTAAAGAAATGGATTATGGTTTTTTTCACACAGGAATGAGTTGGTCTCCCGACGGGAAAAAATTGGCTTACGCTAAATACCATTTTGGAGAAAATCAATCTATGATTTGGGGAATCAAGGTTTTAAATACTGAAACAAAAAAAGCCAAATGGCTTACACCCAATTCCATGCGTGCGGCTCAACCGGACTGGTCTCTTGATGGGAAACAGATTGTTTTTGTTGCTCATGAAAACAGCACATCCAATCTTTATGTTTTATCACCCGAGGGAGGAAAGCCTGTGTCAATAACTTTTTATCACGATTCTGTTGATATTCAGCTGTTGACTCCAAGATGGTCACCAGATGGAAATGAAATCGCATTTGTGAAGTCGGGACCAGACGGAAATACTGATTTGTATGTGATGAATATGAATACGGGGGATGAAGAACGAATTACAGAAAATCCTGAAGTTGATTATTTACCTGTTTGGCATCCGGATGGTCAATTCATAACGTATACTTCTCATAAAGGAAAAGGAACAACTCCAAACCTGTACACTGTAAACCTTGAAACGATGGAGCATATTCAAAATACGGATGTAGGAGATGCTGTCTGGAGCGTTCAATGGACCCCAAAGGGTACGACAGTGTTAGCCGCAACACTAAGTGATGTGGATACGGTTCGTATCGTCCAGGTAGATCCAAAAAGGAAGGCTGAAACAGAACCATTCGTTATGAGAAATATGTACACCCGCTGGAGGACAAAACAACCTGAATATGAATTAAAGAGAGCGGATCCTTCTTTACCGGTTAAAATTGTTAAACAAGACAAGTATAGATTCCTGCAGCATCCGAAGCACTTTGTAAGTTTGGTATTTCCATATCCGGATGGGAGTGGAATGTTCGGGATGACATCATGGGTAGATGCGCTGGGAAGAAATATTATTCAGCTTGGAGGAGGAATTCCATGGAGTGATGATTCTCATCCTTTTTTTGCTGATCCGCAATTTTTCTTCAATTATATCAATGCTCAACACGGTCCCCTTTGGGGGATAAATTTTTACTATAACAGTCTCTGGAATTTTCGTTTGTATGATAAAAGTCGGCTGATTGAGCGCATTAATATGCTGCAGTTCTTTACCGGAATTCCAATGAATTTTGGCAATTCAATGAGTTCAAATCATTCATTGCAATCTACGGTAACATATAAGGAGAGAACGATAAAAGATATTCCGTATGGAGACTGGGATACAGATTATGACAGGTTTTATTATGAAGTTCGTGAAGGGAAACTCCCTGATCCAGAAGAAGGGAAAGAGTTGATAATCAGTTTGAACTACAACTGGCTGAATCGACGTCCCCATGCAAAAAACGTTATGCTTCCTAAACAGGGCTATGGTGTTTTTGCTGGCGTGGATTACGCAAGTAAATCCCTGTTTGGTGATTTTACGTATACTCGATTAGGAACAGATGCCTTTGTAAATTTAAAAATAGTAGGCCCCGGGGTTCTTTTTGGGCGATTGAAGACACAGACAATGTTTGGTGAACCACCGGCACAGGATTCTTTAGCTCTTACAAGAGATCCCTCTATTTATTTAGGATTTCTGGTTGCCCAGGAAAGCCATA
>CAJXJG010000352.1 GCA_913054425.1 uncultured Fidelibacterota bacterium | reverse complement strand
CTCGAATTCGAGTTCAGATATCCGCAGCTATGGAAAAAGCACATCTTGATAAGGCGGTAAACGCCTTTACAAAAGTAGGGAAAAAGTTGGGGGTTATTTAGGGAAGATTAAGGATTATCCTGCCAACAGGCAGTCAAGGAGTTAGAATTAATATTAATTCCTGTAAATACCGCTGCGATTCGCAATTCGAATAATTACTATTATTAATTTCTTTTCTTTTTTCTGAAATATAATTCTGTAATTCCCAACACGAAGCCAAGCCATTCCTTTATAAGCTTTCCCTTTTAAGGGCTTAATACTGTTTTTTAAGGTGAGAGGGTTTCGAGCTAATAATTCAAGTTTTTTCTTAATTCGCCTTTGCCAGATCGGATCAATTTTTGAAAGGTCTTTTTTTGCTGAAACAAGAAACTTTAGGGTGAACACTATTCGATTCCAAGGTCCTGCCAGACTTTTTCTGCTGGAATCAAATTTGATTCACCATTCTCCAACTCTTGAAGTCGCTTCTCAGCAATTTCCACATCCAGTTCATCGAAATACAATTCTAATGCTTTGGTTATAATGTGGCTCTTTTTACTTCCCAGTTCTTTTGAAACTGATTCCAATTCTTCAGACACTGCACCGGGAAGGGTGATATTCATTCTATAATGTTTTGGCATGTATATTTATACACATTATCATACACATAATACAAGCACTCAAATTTTTGAGATGAATGAGTCGATCTTTTGTTTTTAACTATACACATTATATTGTGTAACTTCTCACACATTATATTAGAGGTTAATCGTGGCTACAAATCTTGCATTGGATCCGGCATTATTGGACGAAGCTGTCAAAAACAGCGATAAAAAAACAAAAAAAGCGGTTGTAACTGAAGCGTTGATCGAATACATCCAAAGACGGAAACAAGCTAAACTCCTTGAATTATTTGGGAGTATGGAAATTGACGAAGATTACGATTACAAAACACAGCGAAATAAATTATGAACGTATTAGTGGATACGTGTATTTGGTCCATGGCGCTTCGCCGCAAAACCAATATAGAGAGTCCTGAAATAAATAATTTAAAGGAATTGATCCTTGATTCCAGGGCCATTTTAATGGGAGCGATTCGACAGGAATTATTATCCGGCATTTCAAAAAAGTTGCAATTCAATCATTTGAAAAACCATTTACGCGCTTTTCCGGATTTAGAATTAAAAATGGAAGATTTCGAATTGGCAACTGATTTTTTCAACACGTGTCGAAAAAAAGGGATTCAGGGTTCTAATACAGATTTTCTGATTTGTGCTGTGTCAGTGAACCACAAGATTCCTATTTTCACTGTTGATAATGATTTTTTATTGTATAAAAAAAATCTCCCGATTCAACTATACTAATTATTTCACCAGCACAATTTTTTGTGTTTCCACAAAACTATTGGATTGCAGACGCACAAAATAAATCCCACTGGAAAATCCAGACGCATTCCACACCACCTCATGCTCACCACTCATCAGTTTACCATTCACCAATGTTTCTACCACACGGCCTGTTATATCATAAATACGTAGAGACACAGCATGCTGCGTCTCTACCGGAATATTAAACCGGATCGTGGTGCTTGGGTTGAATGGGTTTGGATAAATTGCACTAATTCTAAATTTTTCTAATAGACCATTATTTTCATAACCTATATCCAATTCTTGCGGATTACGAAACAGAAAAAATATCCATTTGGCTACTGCCAGATCAGTCGCCCCAACAGTAGGCGTGTATAAGTAAACTAAAATTTGGTATGAATCTTCGGCGAATTCATGCACTAAAGATAATTTTCTGATTTGCTGATAAGCAGTGTCTGCTGTTCCGGGTAGTGAACCATTATCCAATTGAATCTCATTAAATGACCAATACTCTAAGGTATCCGGATCAGGTGCATTCTCGATTTCAACAAGAAAACTATCCGCATTGTAAAATACATCCGGGAATATAATTTCACCTAAGCCCATCCACATAATTGATGCAAAAAATATAGTATCACCGGTGTCATTTTCTGAATAATAAAATATGTCCCATCCTTCATCACCCGGTTCCTGATAATCGAAATAAAATGGAACTCCAATAGAATCACAATTATTACAAGGGGGGACATTAAGGACTGTTCCTTCTTCAAATCCTCCAGT
>CAJXJG010000351.1 GCA_913054425.1 uncultured Fidelibacterota bacterium | reverse complement strand
AATTTGGGCTGGATGATATTTACTGGGAAGGTGGTGGAACCGTAAGCGTTATTGATGGTAAATTTGTTGAGACCCCAACTAAATTTAGATTGCAAAATAATTTTCCCAACCCTTTCAATCCGTTGACAACCATCCGCTATGATTTACCAGAATATGGGTTTGTAAACGTCACCATCTATAATGTTATGGGTGAGCTCGTCAAGGATTTAGTCAACAGTCAACAAAATGCAGGTTATCAATCTATCCAGTGGGACGCTACCAACAACAAAGGTCAGCCAGTGAGTGCTGGTCTGTACTTATATACAATACAGGCAGGGGAGTTCAGGCAGACCAAAAAGATGGTGTTGCTAAAATGATTTCAATGATAAAACATCAACCTGAATTGGTTAGAAGTTTTTCAGTTGGCAAAGCAATTATGTTTATGGTTTTCTTTTTTTATAGCTGTGAAGAACTTCAAACAGAAAATTCTGATGGTATTGCTGGTGGAGTGGTGATAAATGAAATTAATTATAATTCTTCGGATAGTTATGACCCAGATGATTGGATAGAAATCTATAACAGGAGTAACAATGCCATTGATATGGGTTCTTGGGTATTAAAAGATGAGAACGATGAACATCTTTTTATAATACCATCGAATACAGTATTATCCCCGGATCAATATTTGGTATTCTGCAAGGATACCACAAAATTTACTGCCTTATTTCCCGATTTGAGTCCATATTATGGTGATTTGGGGTTTGGTCTAGGTGGTGGCGGTGATTTTGTAAGATTATTTGATTATAACGGATTATTAGTGGATATTGTAGAATATGATGATATTGATCCATGGGATACACTGGCTGATGGCAATGGACCAACTCTTGAACTGAGACACCCATCTTTGGATAATTCACTATGGGAAAATTGGTCTGCTTCCGAGGGCTATGGCACACCTGGGGCGGTAAACAGCGTTTACACTGATGCCGAATAAAAGCAAAACATATCCGTTCCAATCTCTACTAAATGACTTTCAGGCGGTTTCGTTGAAGGAATTGGATACAGTTAGACTTCTTGACCGTAAGGATACAAAATTTGTATTCAATCAGATCCATTTACCTCTAATTCTGGAAAAAGTAAAACCATTTTACAAAATATTAGAGATTAATAATGACCGGGTATTTACTTATGACACCATCTATTTTGATACAGATGATTTCCTTTTCTATAACCAGCATCATAATGGAGAGAAGAAGCGGTTTAAGATCCGATCAAGAACATACAGCAGCACCAATCAATCATTCTTTGAAATAAAAATTAAAAATAATAAAGATCGGACAGTAAAAAAGAGACTTTTGGTTGATGATATGATTCATGCCCTTGGTGAGAAAGAGAAAAAATTGGTATCTGAAATAATTGGTCCTTCATCAAATCAATATAGTCCAAAACTGAATATAGAATTTTCACGTATTACTCTGACTGATAACAATTTTACTGAACGCCTGACCATTGACACTGATCTTTCCGTTAAAAATGGAACAGACCGTAAGATATTTTCCCAGCTGGTGATCTCAGAGATCAAACAAAATAAGTACAATCCAAAATCCAATTTTATACAAATCTTGCGTGATCTAAAAATTCAGGATATGAGATTTAGTAAATATTGTTTTGGTGTTCTGCACCTTAATGATAATGTAAAATACAACCGCTTTAAACCTAGACTATTACAGATAAATAAAATTTTAGCTCAAACATTAAAAAGGTAAACAATGGAATTTTCACCTGAATTATTCAATTTAATCATCCGATTTGGATTTAACCTGTCGATCGCTTTTATTATAATAAAACTGATTTATTATCGTAACCACACTAATAATGATTTTGTGTTTACCTATTTTATGTTCAATTCCCTCATATTCTTTTTCGCATTCCTTTTGGGAAACATCACGATCAATATTGGTTTTGCTTTTGGACTGTTTGCTGTTTTTGCCATACTACGTTACAGGACCGATCCAATCCCTATCAAGGAAATGACCTACTTGTTTATAGTGATAACTATCGGTGTAATCAACGCCTTAAGCGGTGCGGAAGTGTCTTATGGTGAACTTTTATTTACGAATATGGCATTGGTTGGATTGACTTATTTCCTTGAAACATATTGGCGAAAGAATTTGCTGGTTCGTATTACAATA
>CAJXJG010000350.1 GCA_913054425.1 uncultured Fidelibacterota bacterium | reverse complement strand
TTTGATACAAATAAAATAAATCCGCTTCTTTTCGGGGTTTATTGTAATGAAGCGTTGCTGTAATCTGATAGGCAAGGTCTTCCAGCATATCCTTAATCACACGTTTGGGCAATTTTTTCTCAAACAGATTCTGTTCGATCCTTGAAAATCGCATTCCTTCTACAACATAATCCTGGTATGCCTCCCAGGCAAAGGGAGCTGCTTTTTTTACTGATTCTGCCATGGCATCAGAATAGACACGAATTTCATATTGGGCATGACTGTCTGATCGTAAACTAATGAAATGAAGTAAATTGTGAAGGTCATTTTTCCAATACCATTCAGTGTAAAGGTTCACCGGAAGAATAGCACGGGCTAGTTCACGGGCTACACCTGCTTCATTCAATTCGGAATATATAGAAAAGCTACGCATAGAAATTTCCTTGAAATAATCCAGAACTTTTTGTTTGAGTTCGGCAGGTACTTCCCCCATCCTACCCTGCTTATTCAGAGTACTTTGAAATTGAATATGTTCCAAATCTGGATAATAAAAGTCATCTCGCGCTTCAGAATAACGCAGAGAATATTCGTTGATGTTGGCGGTGCGGTGCCGAACCCATTGCCGGGCAACGAAAATGGGCATTTTACAATGGAACTTGAATTCCACCATTTCAAAGGGGGTAGTATGACGATGCCGCATAAGATAGCGAATGAGTCCTCGGTCCTGGGAAACTTTGCTGGTTCCTTTTCCATAACTCACTCTTGCTGCCTGGATAATGGCATCATCTCCTCCCATAGAATCCACCAACCTGACAAAACCCTTATCCAAACATTTGATGGCATCTTTTGGTATTTGTCTCATTTTAATTTCATGCAGCGAAAACGTTAAATGTTTTATCGACAGCTTTTACTTCACCAGCGATTAAGCCAGGTTCAATGAGCGTGTTTTCTTGATTGAAAATAACATTATTCCCATTCAGATTAATTAGTTTTCCGCCAGCTTCATTGATAATGCAATTCCCGGCGCAAATGTCCCATTCGTTCTTAGGTCGTAGAGATGCAAAAATATCCGCTTTTCCTGCGGCCGTCAGCCCAAGCTTGTATGCCACGCTGCCTATGGGGCGCAGTTCTTTAAATACACCCATATACGGCTGCCATAATCCACGTCGTGTTTCGCTCCTGCTGTTTAAAATAATCATTTCTTTCACATCCTCCTTAGACGAACAATTAATCTGTTCACCATTCAAAAAAGCGCCTCTACCTTTTTCCGCTGTAAACAGTTCTTCCGTAACTGGATTGTACAAAACACCCATAACAGGGTCTTCATCTTTCGCGAGGGCAATGCTCACCACAAAATGTGGCACTCCTTCAATAAATTCCTTTGTCCCGTCAAGCGGATCTACAATCCAAACATACTCTTTGTCAAGTCGATCAAATGAATCGGCAGTTTCTTCTGAAAGCCAGCCATAATCCGGACATTCACCTAACAATATTTCTTTGATTTTATCATTGGCAGCATGATCTGCAGTGGTTACGGGATTATGATAGCTTTTATCTCTGATTTCATAATCCGCTTTGTAATAGTTAAGAATACAGATACCGGCTTCCCGGGAAGCTTCCACAGCAAGATTTTGTTCGAAATTCATGAGTGAAAACTTATCAATTGTTCGGTTTATTTCCTTCCATTATTCAAACGTATATGCAAACAATACATTTATCCACCCAATTAAATATAATTCTTGAATATTTTGTATAATATCCTTAGCTTTTTTATTAGTGAAAAGGGTCATTGAAGGACAACTATAAACCTTTTTTATTCGAATCAAGATTTTGAAACTAAGAATGTTTCATAAAAATTTTTCCCTCCTTCAATATACCCTCTCAGAAGTTAAATAAAGTAGTCAGGAACAAACTATCTACCTGAAATTAGAAGCAGATAGGTATGTTTTTTCTCTATAGCATTCATGTGATTATTAGGACATGAGTTAAGTACAGAGTATACTATGAAAAAAGAAATTTATATCAACGAAAGTATGGGAGAAACCCGGATTGCTATCCTTGAGGATGACAAATTGGTTGAACTTTACCTGGAAAAACAAGGGCAACAACGCACGGTGGGTAACATCTACAAAGGAAAAGTGGAAAATGTGATTCCTGGGATGCAAGCTGCCTTTGTGGATATTGGTTATGAG
>CAJXJG010000349.1 GCA_913054425.1 uncultured Fidelibacterota bacterium | reverse complement strand
TGGAGGTGTTCAATGCGAAATCAATCGAAAAATTTGATTATGAAAAAGTGAAAAGTATGCATATTGACAACTTTATAAAAATATTGACAGACAAATCAAAAAACTGAAAGCTTTTTAGAAAATTTTTTGTCAAAACGATGTTATATAAAATATAAATGGAAAATTAAGTAATGCACATTAATAGAAATATTTTACCCTTAGTTAGTTTAGGAATTTTGTCTGCAGGATTTATCCTGCAAGCGGAAACAATGGATATCCTGAAAAATCCTGTTCTGGAGATAAATCGTATTCAAAATGCAATAATTATTGATGGTGATCTCACATATCTAGAGTGGGGGCAGGCAGTAGGAACAGATTATTTTGTAGAAATCGACCCCGGGGAGAATATCAGACCGCAGGAAAAAACAGAAGTGAAGGTTGCCTATGATGACCAAAACCTGTATGTGGCATTCTGGGCCTTTGCCGATCCCAAGGATATTAGGGCTTCCTTTCAGCAACGAGACCGGGCATGGGAGGATGATTTTGTAGCCATTTTTCTTGATACTTACGGAGATGCCAACACCGGAATAATGATTGGATCAAACCCCTATGGGATACAGATGGATGCGAAAAATAATGGCGGTGGAGAGGATGATCCAACATTTGACCTGGTTTATGAATCCAAAGGAATAATCACCGATAAAGGATACCAGGTAGAAATGGCCATCCCTTTTTCAAGTTTATCTTTTCCCGATAACAATGTGCAGGAATGGAAAGTGGGGTTTTACCGCAGCCTGCCCCGGGAAAAACGGTCACAAATCGTTTGGGGAGGGTTTGACCGCTCCAACCCTTGTTTTTTATGCCAGATGGGAACGTTAAAAGGTATTATGGGGATCACACAAAAGGGCAGCTTTGAGTTTTTGCCGGCAATTGTTGGTTCACAGGTTTCAGAGCTTGATCAAAATAACAAGCTTCAAAAAGGGACAGCGTTGGGTGAAGCGTCTTTGGGGATAAAGTACAGTTTCAGTTCTGATCAGGTTGCGGAAATTACTATCAATCCCGACTACAGCCAGGTTGAAGCTGATGAGGAGCAGGTGGATGTGAACACAACATTCGCTCTCTTCTTTCCGGAAAAACGCCCTTTCTTTAATGCCGGGAACGACCTGATCGACACCTGGATCAATGTCATTTATACCCGCTCCATCAATAATCCTATCGCTTCCGGACGGATGATCAACCGGGGTCAGAAAAATTCCTGGTACCTGCTGTCGGCAATGGATGAAGATTCCCCATACATTATACCGGGAGAGGAGCAGAGTTTTTCTCTTTCCGGGGGACAAAGTATATCCAATATTTTCAGGTTCAGGCGAACATTGGACGAAGCCAGTTTTTTTGGTATCCTGGGCACATACCGGCGAATGGTTGAGGGCGAAGGTAGCGGGTCTGTGGTTGGCTTTGATACACGGTATAAGTTTAATAAAACGTACCAGGTGGAATTCCAGACCCTTTTTAGCCATACTCAAGAGCCAAATGACTCTCTATTAGTGAATAATACAATCTTCGGAGATGATAATACCTTCACCTTCGATGGAGAGTCTTTTTCGGGTAATGCAGTAGAGCTTGAGTTTCGTCGCGAGACCGAACACTGGGGATTAGAAACAGGCTATGATCATAGAACACCTACATTCAGGGCCGATAACGGATTTATTTCCAACAATAACCAGCGCCGGGTCTACCTGCAAAGTTACTGGGTATATACACCGGATAAGATGATTAGCAAAGTGGTCGGAGGGTTTCATTCTGGCATTGAATACAATTTTGATGGGGAGAAAAAATCACGTTATACAAGTTTTTTTGGCAATGTAGTGTTGCCCCACCAAACGCGGTTAAATATTAATATTTCTGTAAAACCTTTTAGCCGATTCAAAGATGTAGATTTAGAAAACCTTTGGGATCTAAGTGTAAACATAAATAGTCATTTCATTAAATCGCTCGCAATTGGTGGCAACTTCAGTAGAGGTGTCAATACTGTGACGTTCCTGGATGTACCTGAAAAAGGAAACAGTACCTCCTTTTCACTGTGGACCAGGTTGAAGCTTTCGGACCGAATACAGGTGGCCGGAATATATGAAAACCATCAAATGACCACTCTGGATAAAAAAGAAGAATATTATTCCGGTTATTTAACAGGAATACGGATGA
>CAJXJG010000348.1 GCA_913054425.1 uncultured Fidelibacterota bacterium | reverse complement strand
GATGTGTCATAAATCTATTGATGATTTCCTTTACGTTTTCCATATTAATTAATTATTTCTGTATTTTTTACTTGTTTATTCAGTTTTCCTTAAATAAAATTAACCAACGATTAAATACTTCGCAAGAAAAAAATGATTAATAAAATAAGAAAGTCACCCTTAAGTTCGGGGAATCCGAGAATGGAATGCTTGAGGGGCTTCCTTTGTTTTTACTCAAATAATTAAATAACAAGGACAACTACCATGACAATAGCTAAATACATCACGCTTATGCTTTTTTCCGCTTTCTTGTTGGCGCAAGACGGTGCCATTTTGCCGGGGCAAAAATCAGCGATCCAATCCCTATCTACGGCTGCGGGTTTTAGCAGTGCCGATCTGAATACATACCTTGTTCAGAATTACGGTCAAACATTAGGCGGTCTTTCCCGTACCCAGGGCGCCAGTGTGATTAAAGAATTCCAAACTGGGTCAGCATCAAAACCAGTAGCAGCTAAAAAAGAAGCAGACCTGGCTGTTGCTTCCATCTTAGAAACTGGTATGAAAAAACGTTTTCATTTTAGAGATGGCAGCGTTCGGGATGGAGAAATCATTTCCATGGAAAGTGGAACGGTAGCTATTAAAACGGGTAGCGGTACCTTTAATATACCATCAGACCAGTTTCTATCGGAGACCGCAGAAGTAAAAAACAAAAAAGGTGAATTGTTTAAGGGTGTCGTTCTTGGCGAAACCGCTGAAGAATTTATTATTCGCACATCATTTGGAGATGCGGTAGTTCAGAAGAAAGATATTCAATCTATGAAACGTTATCACGGTGGTATCCTGGATAGACAATCTGAAGAACGACGAAAGTTTTATCAGAGCGAAGCACAACTTTTAAATGTATTCATGGATCCAACGGCTTTCCCTCTTACGGGAAACACCTTTTATGCAAGCGGTCTTTCAGTCGGCTATGGCCTAACAGACCGTTTCATGATCACAACAAAGTTTGGTTCTGACTTTAACAACGACCTAAACCTCCATCCCCGGATGCGTTTTTATCATCGTAAATCCGCTGAAAAAGAAGTGGCCGCTTCCTGGGGAGTGGGAATACACCGTAAATATCCTTCCAAGTCTGTAATAGGAAAATACTCACACGCTATTGATGTCAAAGATTCCACCGGTACAACGCCTCTTAATGAGAGTGATTTAACCATTGACGATGTTGCAATCGAAGAAAACGGGAGGCGCCTTTATGCTGAAGTGTTTCTGGTCTTTTCTTCTCGTAGAGTGAACCCAACCGGCCGTGGAAAGATTGGATGGTCTATGGGTGCCAAGGTAAGCAACGCATTTGTGAACCGGGATGAAATTATAAACAAAGTGACAGCTGATTCTGTAGAGACTATTTCCTGGAGCGAAGATGGGAAGTACTCGGTGCCATTTAGGACCTGGCTGTCCCTGGAGTACGACCTTAGAAAGGACCTGAAGTTTGTGGGGTCTGCCTGGGTTGACAATGGCTACAAAACAATGTCGTTTAGTGATACCTGGGAAGATTATTCAGGGGATTTTACTCTTGATGCTCTCGGGGGCGAAGTAAGTATGATTGATTTTGATTTCGGCATTCTCTATGCCGTGAATGAGAGTTTTCGAATTGGACTTCATTTCCAGCAACCTTATATCGATTTTTACTGGGAATTTTTTGAATTCTAATTTTTTGGAAAATTAATGAATAAGTTTCTTTTTAGTATTCTACTGGGCTGTTCGGTACTAGCGGCACAGCCCGGTATAAACATCCAGGCGGTTAGAGATATCCGGCTACAAAATTTGAAGCGGGATTACACCGGGAGCACAATCCGGTTTATTGTTCCCGGATCCATATCTGTAATGGGTGTACTCAAAGATGTTACTGATAAAAGTTTTATCATTTCTCATAACGGCTCCCCCGCTGTTTATGTGCACGAAGAAATTGATTATGTTTTTATAGATCCGGGCTTTACCGGTAAGCTTATGGCCTTTGGCGTCGGCCTACTTGGCGGTGCCGCCAGCTACCTGGCTGTAATCATTTCTAAAGAGAATGCACACTCCAGTGTGAAGGGTGTGGCATCATCGCTTGGTTTGGTGCTGGGATGGCGCGTAGGATTTAAGACATTTTATAAACCAATCAAAATTGATATATCGGGAAAGACACGTGAATAAATCTATCGTCTTGCCGATTTTAAT
>CAJXJG010000347.1 GCA_913054425.1 uncultured Fidelibacterota bacterium | reverse complement strand
ATAATGGAAATCTGCAGGAATTGGGTGAGTATATAATAAATCCTGATACAGATTGAGATTCCAATCAACAAAGCTGAAATGATCGAAGACACTCCAGCTCCACACTTCAACACCATCCCTATTCCATTCCACGATTCGATCACCCTGCCAGGGAAGAGAATCAATATACATGTAAGTTTCAGGCAGTTCAATTTCTTCAGGAACGGGAAGTAGCGTATCCTGGGAGGTGAGCGCAATGATGTTTCCGTTTTGCATGGGGAATACATCATGATGTACTCCAATCCCCTCCAGATCAGATGGTCCTTGCCAGACAAGTTCATTTTCGATGTTCATCTCAAATACTCTTCCGGGTTCATTATTCTCTCTGCCATCAGCAAGACCGATAAAATTCCCATTTTCAAGAAAATAGGTAAATTGAACTTTGTAATCCATTCCGTTATCCCATTCCACATCACTATCGATAAACCACACCGGATCACCATAGATATTTATCGCATAAATTAATCCTGAGCCCAGCCTATCCATTATGGTAATTCCGGGCTGAACCCCGGATGAATCATATATTACTATGTTGAAAGAAGATAATTCTGGTTGTAATGGGAGTGTATGAAAAGTCCAACTCTCACTCCAGGTTCCATAAGTATTATTATCATCAATCCCTCTGATCCTCCAGAAGTAAGTTTTGTTCCATTCGATTCCATCTTCAATTATTAAAATTAAAGTAGAATCTACTTGATCAATCAGGGGATCTTGAAATTCAGCTGAATCATTTTCGGCTACCTGGATTTGGTATGAAACAGATCCAGCTAATTGCTTCCATTCAAAGTAGACATAGATATAATTGAGTGTGTCACCGTTGGCAGGTTTTACCAATTGTGCAGTGGTAATACTGATTGAAAAGAGAATAAATGTAAAATTTTTCATCCCATTTGTCCTTTACAAAAAAGATTCCTGGAAACGAACTTTTTAGTAAATCGAGGAGGCCAGTGTTATGGTGCCTTCTCCAGAACTTCTGATCCAATATCCTTGCCCCGGTTCGATTGTTTCAGCTTGTTCGTAACCATCATTAAAGCCATACATTGTTCCATCAATGATTAACTGATCAGGATCGTAAATGGAACTGACACTCACCGTTTGTGAAATTCCTGAAATCATGTTCCAGCCATTAGTCAATTCGATGGATAATTCATCCAGTGATTGTCCTGAAATTGTGGATGTTCCATCAGATTGGAATCTCAGCCAGTAACCGATTCCGGAATTCAAAATAGATTCCTGAGAGTAACCACCTTCTGAAAAAGTGTACAAGGTATTTTCAATAGATTCGGGAAATAAAAACTGAGCATCGGTATTTTCAACAGCAAGTGGAAGGCCGATCATATTCCAGTTTTCCTGAAATGAAATGTTCATTTCAATTTCTCCTCCACCCAGAAGATCATCCAAAACAATCAGCATCCATTCCGTATCAATTTCGTTGTTGGCGTACTGAATAATTCCGTTTTGATCCACGATAAAATCCCTTGGGTAGGGCGAGCCGTCACTTGGGAGGTAATACAGGTCATACGTATCGCCACCTGAAACTCCTCCGCTTCCGCCCGGGTCAAATAAGATGGGATAGGTGATTCCATTCTCTTCCACAAAATTATCTATTTGATTCTGGTTATTTGCTGAAATCCCTATAACCAAGACTTCATCCTGGGGATATGACTGCCAGATGGTAGTTTCAAAATCCGATAACTCCGGACTGCATACCGGTCACCCGGGGGAGAAGAATGCTAAAACCACAATCTGCCCTAAATGATCAGACAACTGGAATGTTCCGGTTCCGTTGGCTGCGATCTCCAATTCAAAATCCGGCGATGTTTCTCCGACATTAATGCCGTCAATATTCCCGTTGAGTTCACAAACTATGTGGGATTCATCATTATCGTTAGTGAACATATCATAACCGCCGGAGGAATTTCCTCCGTCCGCATTATAGGTTATGTTTACTTCCTGAGTTTGTCCCGGGGCTAAATTTTGGAGTTGGTTCTCAATTTGGAAATGAGGGTTTGTTGTGTATTGATCTTCAACAATTAAGGTTGAATTTCCGTTGTTTGTGACTTCAAGACCGAGTGTGTATGAATCACCATTTTCCACATAAGGATAATTGAGTTCCCATGAATTTATATCAATATCCGCACCTGGAATTTCCCCAAATTCAAACACCT
>CAJXJG010000346.1 GCA_913054425.1 uncultured Fidelibacterota bacterium | reverse complement strand
CTTCAAATCCTGCTCCAGAAGGTAAAATTATTCCATTTACATAACCACTAGCGCATCCCAAATCGCATGGATGTACCATAGCTTGTGAAATCTTAACAAGAATTTCATCACTATCTAGTTCTTCTGTAATTGAGTCAGTTACTATTTCAAAAACACTTTTTGGGTTTTTGCCATTAAAATATTTAAATATTATTTTTCTATTTTTTAACATTGGATATTTAAATTGAAATAGGTATTTTAAAGATATTAAAAATTATTAGATGTTATTTGAATATCAATAAAAATACAAACAAAAGCTCAATAATTAATATAATTCAATATTTAAAATAGGAAAGCTCATATAAAGTGAATAGAATGAATTTACAGTAAATCACAGCCAGTATCACATGAATAATGTAAATAAATATTTTGTTCTTAGACTGCAGATTATCAAAACCATTATATTGTATGAGTTGAAACTTTACTAATAACTTGAGAAATATTTGAGGCTTGAAAAGAATCTTATAATCAACCATCGTCTAGTTGTTTTGACTTCTAAAACCGGCTAGCCTAGAAAAAATCATCTAATTTGACAAAACTAAAAATAAAACTGATAATTAGTGTTTGTTAGTTAAAGTTTGTCTCAACCTAAATTTTTCAAGAGAGCTTAAAATGGCACGTATCCCAGAATCAGACTACGGAAATAGTCCATACAAAAAAATTATTGGAAACAACCCTGCTATTCATGAAAAATGGGTAAGCTTAGAAGAAGAATTTTTCAGGCATCCAACCTTAGGCTCTAAACTACTGGAGCAGGTTCGCAGAGTTTCGGCTTGGGGACAAGAATGTGAATATTGAATGTCATTCGGTGGCCCACCTGATGAGGTTCATCAGGATAAAAGAATAGCAGCAGCAGTATCATTAGCTAGACTGTCAATCGAGAACCCACACAAAATAGCCGATGAAGATTTTGAAAAACTAAATTCATTGTTTAATAGAGAGGAGCTCTCAACATTATGCTCTTTTATTGCATTTATAAGTGGTGCAAATAAATTTAGTATAATTGTGGGATTATCAAAAGGAGACTTATCAACTAAAAATAATTAGAATTCATAGGAAGAAAGAAAATAATTCAAGTGGAATGGAGATAAATACCCATGATTTGTTTACCACACCTAATGATTCTCGGACAAATCCACTGGGTACTCCTCGAGTGAATGCTTTCTGGAATCCCTAAACAAGGAAAAACATTGACTTTTGCCACAAGTGGGTGACTTTACGTAGAGTGATTAGTAAACCGTTAAACAACCTGATTAGCATACCGACAATTAAAGCAATTAGAATAGCAAACTGAATCATTTCATTCCTACCATTGCTCACTTCGGCCACCACCATTGAAGTCATCACAATGACTCCCCCAACAGATAGATCTAACCTCGCAACAAGCATGACCATCGTTTGGCCAATAGTTATTATTCCAAGCTGAGCACATTGCCAAAACATCAAGGCAAGTGTTTCATTTCCAAATATTTACGGAGTGATCAGGCCCAAAATAATCAGCAGAATAACTAGAGTTAAATATGCACCGTATTGTTCAATGATCTGTCTAAACTTATAAGTACGTTTAACCTTAATAGCTGAGAATCCTGAATTCATTAATAAATTTTATAAATTAGGTTATTTTTTCATTTGTTGTTTAATCGTTCCACAATATTTTTCTTTAGTAAATATTCCTGTGCCCTTGTACAAACTGTTTGCCTAGATAGCTTTAGTAAATCTTCGGGAGTATCAATGTCCAAACCTAGCCCAGGAAGTTTTGGGGTTTGCATTGCAAGTCCCAGTTTACGTGCTGTTTCCAAGTGGGGAAAGTAACTATTCGGGCCAAAACTCAATGGTACAGCGGTTGGTGGAGAAAGCGCAATACAGTTTGATCCCAGTTCGTCATATGCAGGTACAATAGTCATTGAGGGCGCTTTTTCATGTAATTCAAGAACTATCTTAATTTCTTCGACAGTTACCAAGGGTACATCTCCTGGAATCACCAACATACTTGAAATTCCTTTGGCATCCAAAATTTCAGCCGACCGCCTGACTGCATCTGTTTGACCTTCATCCTGACTTGTTGATAAAACGGTGGCACCGTATTTTTTTGCAATAATACTGGCTGCTGGGCAAATGGTTGCTACAGCAACTTGTTCAAAATCAGGAACTGACATCATTGTAGATAACACA
>CAJXJG010000345.1 GCA_913054425.1 uncultured Fidelibacterota bacterium | reverse complement strand
CCAGTGTGGCTGATCATCCTCTCAGACCAGCTACCGATCATCGCCTTGGTAAGCTTTTATCTTACCAACTAACTAATCGGACGCAGGCCCATCCCAAAGCAGGACCCGAAGGCCCCCTTTAACAACATATCCCTGAGGATCCGCTGCATTATCCGGTATTAGGCCACCTTTCGATGGGTTGTCCCGGTCTCCGGGGCAGGTTACCTACGCGTTACTCACCCGTCCGCCAGTTTAATAGTCCCCCGAAGGGGACGTTCTCCTTGACTTGCATGTGTTAGGCACGCCGCCAGCGTTTGTCCTGAGCCAGGATCAAACTCTCCATTGTAGGTGTTTGTTAACTTTTGTGTCGTTTGTGTATCCTGTCGACACTGGCCCGCGCATACCAATTTTCAAAAAACTATCCGAGTATGAGCTGATTCTGTAAAATGAATCTATACTCGAGCTTTGAAAGTTAACCTCTTAACAAACTACAGCCCAAACCTTTTTTTACTATATTGAATTTTTTATTTCTTATAAAAAGGCTTAATGAAAAGTCAATATGTCAGGTTCAGGAAAATCTAGAAAATTCTCTGGACCAAATTGTCTGTCCAGCCATTTGGCGTATCTGACAATTGTCTTTTTATTTGCAACATCTACATCTGAGATTGACCCCCAGATACTTCCTCCGTAAACTGCAATAAAACCTGCAACAGTAAAGAAACGCCAATTACCGTCCATCAATCGCAACCCGAGGCCTAATGAGGCAACAAATGTACCTGTAGCTGGGATCCAATCACTTAAATATGCCCTTCCACCTCCAGGAATCACGCTAAGCATCCCAGCAAACTGTCTGTTTTTTACTGGTAAATCTGTAGCTTCTTCACATCCACGTATTAAGCGTTTTAAAAGTCGATCATACTTTAGCGTTTTGAATCGCTGCTGACATAATTGAAAATCTTCCTTCGCTTTCTCCCATTTCAATTCCATGAAATATGCATATCCATCAAAGACTATAAAATAAGGATCTAAACTGTCAGCTAACATAGCTTGATGAACTGCTAAATAATCACCCTTTTGGAGACTCAAAAAAGTTAAACGATAACCTGCCGCCCGATACTCTGATGAATTTGGAAGCACCATTGATTGTACTTGTTGAAAATATTCTTCTGCCAATCCAATATTTTCCATTTCCTCATAACTTCGTGCAATTTTATAATAAACCAGTGGAATAATCTCATCTTCAGGGTAGAGAAAAGTGTATCTAAAACATGCCAAGATTGTACGCTCATAATATTCCTCCTGGAAAAGGAAATCACAAAAGCTGAGAAGTTCGTCACGCTGAAATGAAGTGTATTCTTTCCACTCTCTTTCAATCTCTTCGATAGAGCGATATTCTTTTTGACCCTTAGCAAGCTGCAATAGGGAAACAAGGAGGAAGGGCAATAAGATAACTGGTATTCGAATCATGCCCTAAATATAAAAAAGGCACGCCAAAAGCGTGCCGTAAAAAACTTTATGGACTTTCTAAAAACTATTGCAATAGGAGCATTTTCTTCTGATCATAGAACCCTTCAGTTTTTAATGAGTAGAAATAAACTCCTGAAGCCATAGCCCTTCCAAACTCATTCCTTCCATCCCACTGAATTTGATGATAACCTGCGGACATTTCTCTATTAACCAACATTGCAATCTTTTGTCCAAGAACATTGTAGATTACCAATTTAACAGGTGACGATTGTACTAACTGGAAATCAATAGTAGTGACAGGATTGAATGGGTTGGGATAATTTTGCATAAGCGCAATCTCAGTGGGTATTCCGCTGAAATCTGAATCTACACCCAGCATATTGAAGGTCACTGGATTATCTTCATCAGGATATGAACAGGCAACGTTCTCAGCATCTGAATCTGAGAGCCGAACTCCTCCTTCTCCGCCCAGCCAGAATGTCACTTGATCACCTACACTGCCGACAACATCAAATGTCACATAAACGAGAACACCTTCACCTGTATCGGTTTCAGCACCAGAAAAACTAAAGCCAAAGATAAGCACATCGCCATTTTCCGTCTCGGTAGCCGGTATAGACCACCCTTCGATCTTATCTCCGGCTGCCGCTGAATTGAAAACCAGCGCATCGTCAGTGTCATCTATAATCTCAAACTGAAATGCACGCAACGGCTCATTGTTATTCACCAGGATTGTCAGCGTTATAGCATCGCTTGAACCAGTTAATTCAGGCTCAAAAACT
>CAJXJG010000344.1 GCA_913054425.1 uncultured Fidelibacterota bacterium | reverse complement strand
GATTTCGGGTTGGGTGAGCCGGGTTCCCGGAATAACTTGAATTCAAGTAAGTTTGGAAAAAGAAATTCTTATACCGCATTTTAGCTTGATAGTAGCGGTAGATCCAGCCATCGGCCAAATAACGCGCTATCCCTGTGATGTTAATATTTCGTGCCCATGCGAACCCGTGGGATAAACTCACGGTCAGATCAGAACTCGGTTCCCAATCCAGTCGAAAATCATATCGATAATTTCGCACCTTAAATTCCGGGAAATCATCGATCCCATCATCATTGGCATCTTTATAAATATGACTCAAAGATCCATAGTTCATGGAAAAATCCCTTTCGTCAAATTCATCTACCCCAACTTCACCCACACTAGGTAGTCCATCGCCATCCAGATCATTGTTTGTATATATATCCCAAGTATTATTCTCATTGTCATCAGAGAACGTTTCGCGATCCCAGACGCCATTCCCTTCACCATAATCTCCTGTGTTTGGTATACCATCTAAACCGAAGTCAAAAAAAGTATTCAGGAAATCTGACCAGGGCTCACCAACGTCTTCATCATATTGATCATTGCCATTTAGATCAGTAAAGGGTTCTGTGGGGGTAAAATATGCATTCCCCAGGTTATCCTTAAAGGGTCCCCAATCATTATCGTCATCTTTTCCATTAGAGCCCCAATCATCTTCAAAGATTCCATTATTGTTGGTATCAAAAACGATTTTTCCATTTGAATCATATTTATAATTTCCAAATCCAAACTTATGAGTTGAGTCCAATATGGACCAAATAGAGTCAGGATTTTCCATGATAGTTAAATAGGGGATTCCCTCGATATTACTCCCAAATCGGTCCAACCAGGCGGACCCAACTTCATCAGCCTCATCTACGAATCCATCCCCATCATTGTCAATACCATCATACCAGGTTTCTATCCGATCATCAATCCCAATATCAATACCTTCATCAATTCCACCGTCACCATCGTTATCAATACCATCCGCATAGGTATGTCCCAGTTTATCTTCTGTTACGAACCAAAGAGTGGTCCCATTCTCTAAGATAAAACGATTGAATTCATCACTTGCAGCGTCATCTATCATTTCTTGAGTAATGACTGGGGAACCCTCTTCACCGTACGTTTCAATATGATCTCCCCAATAATGTCCAACCCATGATTCATCTGCGCCCTCTACTTGATTGATCATGGATTCCAGGAAAACTGGATTCGAATTATCTGCTAGAATTCCGCCCCTGTCCAGATTATCGTGAACCTGGTTGGCTCGTCCGATGAATGCTGGATCATGCCCTTCATATTCATCTTCATTGTAATGGGTCCAGTCCTGCCCAGCTAATGCTACACCCGAAATTTTAAATCCAATATCACGGTATTTGTGAGCGGTTCGGAAGGTGAATTTTTTTAACAGATCCGTATCTGTTTGGGCCAGTGAACCACCCTGTATATTTATACTGGTACCCTGGGTTCGGATCGGAGAAGATGTTACAATATTCAAAACACCACTATGGGCATTCGGTCCATAAAGAGCTGATGCTGGACCCAGAACCACTTCAATCTGTTCTACGTCTTCAAAGGACACAGGAATCACGTTATAGGCAGTGAGACGCAGAGATGGAACATTGGCCATTCGTCCATCTGTTAGGGTAAGGAGACGGGAACTGAATGATGAATTAAACCCGCGAGCCGTTATATTATAGCTATCGATGCCCGATTGGGTAAAATCGATTCCCTTGGTTCCTTTCAAATAATCGCCGAGATTTGTATTACTCTCTCTGCGAATTTGTGCTTTTGAAATAACGGAAATAGCTGCAGGTGCATCTTCCACTCTTTCCCGTCGTCTGGAGGCGGTCACTACATATGTTTCCATTTGAATAACTTCCGGTTCAAGTTCCAAGTCCATTAATAGTATCTCCCCGATGGTGACCATAGCATCTTTTTTTAATATCTTATATCCAATATAAGAAACCATGATGGAATGCTCACCAGCGTCCACCTGTAAAATTGTATATCGGCCTTCTGTATCCGTAGCTGCACCCTGGGATGTCCCTTCTAAAACAACATTGGCTCCAATCAGGGGAGAACCGTCCGCTGCATCCGATACCTTCCCAGTGATAGTTCCTTTTTGTGCAAGAACTGTTGATGCGATCAAAAGGACGAATAGGGCAATTTTTTTCATTTAGGTTGTCTTATATACTAAACAGCCCCGTAAAACGAGGCTGT
>CAJXJG010000343.1 GCA_913054425.1 uncultured Fidelibacterota bacterium | reverse complement strand
TGGCTGTACGCTGGCATTCGCCGCCGCTCAACATTGCTGGACGGGAATTGATCTTATCGCTGAGTCCGACCCATTCTATGGCTTGGGCAACCTTATTATCCCGTTCCTGTGGATCGACTTTGTTCAGTATCAGCGGCAACTCCACGTTTTCAAACACTGTGTAAACCGGAAGCAGGTTGTAGCTCTGGAAAATAAAACCCATATTTTTTCGGCGTAACTCCGCACGCTCGTTATGGGAAGTTTCTCCCAGTGATTTCTTCAATACGGTGACCGAACCCTCACTTGGTGAATCTAGGCCGCCAATCACATTAAGCAGCGTTGTCTTTCCAGAACCTGAAGGTCCCACCAAACCGGTGAACTCCCCTTTTTCCAGGCTTAGGTTTACATTCTTCAGCGCAGTGAAAAAGTCTCCACCAACTGGAAAGCGCTTAACTAAGTTATTAATCGTTACTACAGAATTACCCATATCTTCTTTTCTTTCTTAATGATTGTAAATAAGCATGAACTGCAAACCAGTTCCAAAACCCGCTACTGTCTTTGGCAGGTATTCCTTTGCGATGTTGTAATCATCTCGCCTTGGACTAATTGAGAAAATGAAATTTAAGCTGAAATGATCATAGGTAATACCCCACCGTAGGTAATTATAAATGTGGCTATTATCCCAATCGATCTGGGCAATGAACATGAGGTGGTGAAGCATGTTGATTGGCAGGCTGGCCATGAGAGCCGTATATGTCAGTTTACTGCTGCTATCTGCTGCGGTAGATGGGCCGTTGATTTTCATTGTTTCTGCCATGATCAATAGACCAGATCCAACAGGAATGGTATAATCCGCACCCAAAGTAAACAGTGTGAAGCGGTTCAATTCCACATCCTGTTTGCTATCAGCAAATATTCCCGCACCTTCAAACCAGAAACCGAAATAGCCATCATAACGATAATCTAAGGCAATCCGCTGGTGTGGCCCGGAAATGAAAATTGGAAATTGACCCACGCTCTGACCCAATTCAGCTGGATCCTGATGGTAGGTTAATCCCCATTCGCCAATACTGGTGGAAAGTTCTGCCCGGCCACCATAAGACAATGTATCCCGATCATTATTCGTGGACCATAGCCAAAAGGCAAGTGAACTTGTGGGGAATAGCCGCAACCTGAACGCTTCTACTGCATCAGTCTGGCCGGTGGGGTCCTTAGGGTCAATCGTATCAAACCAGGCCAGCGAGCGCAGTACCATGGCCGGTCCAAAGGCAATCTTCTGCAGACCTAAGCGAGCTTCAATTTTTTCGCTGGAATAACGCAGCCACAGTCGGTATGGTTTACTGCTAAAAACAACATCTTCTTCATACATCCTGTACTGCATGCGGTAACTCCACTCCAGATCCACAAAACGATCAATGGACAGATCGCGAGATAAGGATAGCATCGGAATGTATCCCAGATCTGTCACAAAAGAAGAATGACTTGCAGGGGGATCATTACCATGCAGGATGTTGCCCCAGAACTGACCCTTAAGAGAAAATGGCTGAGCGAAAGTTGCAGCGCTGGTACTCAAACAAACTGTTAGCAGGGTTATAACGTGAGCAACAATCCTAAATCTTTTTACATTTTCACCAAATACAAACATACTTGTCGTTAATCAATTTCTAGGTCAATATACGGGAAAACCATTATAAATTATTCCAGATTAAACATGGTCCGCAGCAAACGTAAGATATCATTATTGGTTGGCCTGCTACTTTTCATGTGGGGCTGTGAAGACGAATTGACCCCCTTAGCCAGTTACGTGCCAATCGATGCCCAATTATGGGGCCTGGAATTCCAAGGTTATGATGGTTATATCGTCGCCGACTGGGAAATTACCAACACAGCTAACGTAAATATCTCTGGCTGGGAGATCCATATCAAAATTGTTATGATCAACGATCAATCTGAACAGGGCCTTTTCTTCCGACACGATGTGACCATGGATCCCGGTGGCAGAGCCAGATTTGCTGGTAACGTATTTTTCCACCGCGACGCTGTGAGCATTTACCCGGTAACACTAACAGCCGATAATGCGGCTATGAAAAACTGGGACATAATTTCCATACGGGGACTGGTCGAATAAATCATTCCCAATCGTCGCCGTACGGCCCGCCAAAAGCACCCATATCATTCCTTGACCCATTACTGTCCTTATACTCATTTCCCGGATGGCCGGCATTAATGGCAGGGGATTCAGGATCCAAGCGAAAATCGGATTGTT
>CAJXJG010000342.1 GCA_913054425.1 uncultured Fidelibacterota bacterium | reverse complement strand
TGTTAATGAAATCAAATATGGCCTTAAAGAATTTATAGGAAATAAGAAACAATCTTTTACCTACTTGATTAAAAGCCCATTAATAAATATAAAACGTATTACTAATAATAAAAACAGCACGCAACACCGTGTATAGTCATTTGCTTGTTCAGTGCAATTGTTTGTAGTTTAAAAAACACCAGAACATATGTTGAAAACACCCCAAGCACACATATCTAAGAATTCTTATTTCATTTTTGAATTAGAATTAAAGGAATTTCTTGATTAAAAACAATTCTTAAAGGATAATTTCTCAGTAGTTTAATTATTAAAATTAAATTTTGGGTGAGCGAGAAGAAGAAAAGATCCAATTAGTGTGAAGAAGGTGTTTATTGGTAAAATAAATAAATCAGCCAAGAAGCTTAAGTGGATCATCAGGGGAACTGTCTTCCGGGGATAAACTTTTCTTCCTCCCCGTGTGATAATGTCAACTGCAGCAGACTTAATTATTTCATAAATTGGGGGGCTTTGTCCTTTATTCGGTATAACCGAACCGTCGACTTGGCTCATTCCGCAACTCAGACCCCGTGCGCTCCCGAAGTAGGGTTGTCTTTCGACTATTGTTGCGGCGCTTTTTACGGGCTTGGCAGTATCTCGCCGGAATACCGGCTTACTCGCACTAGCTTAAGGTTTGCTACACCACAATAAAATGCCATCATTATAAGGTTATTTTATAATTTTTTTCTAACAAAAATCTATCAGGGTTTCTGATTTCATTTTTTGAAATCCAATTGCAGTACATTTGGTTAAACGAAAGCAACTTCGATTGCATGTCGATAGTGTGCTTAATCAATCCATCATCGAATCGATGAAAATGTCTGCAACTGCCTTTTCCTCGAATAAAAACATCAAAATGATCCACTAGCTTGGCGATATGCTTTGAAAGCGGCTTTCGCCAGCGGACTTTCGGCCTGAAAGATTTTCCCATATTATTAATTACACAAAAATTTTAGTTTAAGTGGATTTTTGTTTTATTTTTTCAAACAAAGATTTTTTTTAACCAAATAATAAAATAGAAATCTAGTTTAAATTATCTCTTGACTTTTTCGTTGTGGGTTGTTATATATTAAGTTCATGAAAAAACCATGTGGAACGAACCGGGGTGCTCTTGTTAACGGATTAAAAAATGTTGGTGCAAAGGATTGGTGGAAAAGCCCAACACCTATCGCGTGGTGCGATGGAACATTTAATATCGTCTGGGGATGCGCCAAAGTTAGTGAAGGCTGCAAGAATTGCTACGCGTATGAATATTCTAAAAAATTGGGGTTTGGTTCGAAGCGTCCAAGTCTCTGGGGCGAAACCAAGTCAACCAAAGTAGGTAAAGGATACAACGTCGAAATGGGGCATAGAGTCTTTGGTGGTGATTATTGGAACAAATTGCTTAAGTGGAATCAGATGGCACACAAAAAGAATTCAATCGTCATGGTTTTCACTTCAAGCATGGCTGATAATTTCGAGAATCACCCCATCACTAGCCGTGAGCTTGAAAAGCTATGGTCCTACATCCGCAAAACGCCGAATATCCATTATCAGATTTTAACGAAGCGAGCGGAGCGGATTCGTGAATGTCTCCCAGAGGATTGGTATGACTACCGGAACGGCTATCCAAATGTCTGGCTTGGTGTGTCGGTTGAGAGCAATGAAGTCGCATATCGCTTCAACGACCATTTGGCGGACATTCCCGCAGTTGTGAGGTTTGTTTCCTACGAGCCCGCAATCGGCCCGCTTACGGACATCCGCTGGGAGCAATTAGACTGGTTGATTGTGGGTGGAGAGAGCGGCCCAAAGCGAAGGCCTTTTAAGCATGATTGGGCGCGGTATGTCCATCAGCAGTGCAGAGCTCATGGAGTCGGGTTTTTCTACAAGCAAGACACAGCGTTTCGGTCATCATCAAATCCGTATCTGGACGGGAAGAAATATTATGAATTCCCGTCCCCTAGGGCGTGATCAGTGGGAATGAATACGAATCTGATCAACCAAAAAGAGTTGGCTCAGGCACTTGGTGTTTCTCTGAGAACCGTGATACGCCAAACAGTCGCTCAAAAAATACCACACATCAAAATTGGACGATCAATTCGGTATTGCTTGGATGAGGTTATCGAATGCCTGAAGGTTTCCGCTCGTGAAAAAAGTCACTTGTGAACTTTGTCCGGGAAGGTTGAGAACCATTCCGTTGCCTCGTCCTCGCTCACTAATGTAAGGTAGCTCTCTCT
>CAJXJG010000341.1 GCA_913054425.1 uncultured Fidelibacterota bacterium | reverse complement strand
TAATAAATGGAAAGCATTTTTATCACTTTTTAATCATAACGTGAAGCCCATACACATTGGATTCCCAGAATTACCTCACCTTGCCCAAGCCGGTTTTGTTGAAGATTACGGATTCAGTTTTTTTACCATGTTCCGAAATTCAGAAAAAAAATTCAAAGAATTTTATCAAACGAATACAACACCGGTGTTGATGATTTCCGGGGACGAAGACGAACTGTTCCCTAAAGAATTAATTGAAGCAACGTTTGATATCATCAATAATCCAAACAAAGAATTAATTTTATTAGAAGGAAAAACTCATACTTCCATCATCTGGCACGCCGGCCCATACATCGAAGAATGGATGAGTAATATTTAGATGAAGAATAACCTGTCGCCATTCCATTTGGCATTTCCTGTAAATAATATTGCTGAAACGGAGACGTTTTTTGTGGATGTTATTGGATGCAATGTTGGCAGACAATCAGAAAAATGGATTGACTTCAATTTTTTCGGGCATCAGATTTCTGCACACATCAATCCTGAAAAAAATACTATGACTCCTACAAATATTGTTGACAATAACAATATCCCAATAAGGCACTTTGGATTAGTTGTGCCTTGGAAAGAATGGAATGAACTTGTGGAAAAATTCAAAGCAAATAATATTCAATTCCTGATCGAACCGCATATTCGCTTCAAAGGGAAAGTTGGTGAGCAGGCAACACTTTTTATTCTTGATCCCAGTGGGAACGCAATTGAGTTTAAGTCATTCAAGGATGAAAAAATGTTTTTTAAACATTGAAAAGTAAAAAAAGGAGGAAACACATTGAAAAACATAAAACAGATGATACTATCCGGGGCAATATTCATTGTTCTGATGGGATGCTCTCAGAAAGAAATTGCCATAAACCAAATCGTGGAGGCTGCTTGCGGGCAATGCCAATTTAACAGGGATCAACAAGGGGGGTGTGATTTAGCAGTCAGAATAGATTCTGTTTATTATTTTGTTGAAGGATCAAAAATTGACGACCATGGAGATGCTCACTCAGATGCAGGACTCTGCAATTCCATCCAAAAAGCAGAAGTAAAAGGCACCATTAAAGATGGTAAATTTTATTCAGAATTGTTTACATTGTTAAACAAAAATTCCCAGGAGGATGAAGAATGAATTTTTTACTCTTCCAAGTAATCGACATGGTATTTAACATCCTCCAAATTATCATCATTGTCCGGGTGGTCCTCAGTTGGATTTCCCACAATCCTTCCAATCAATTCATACGAATCATATACCAGGTATCCGAACCGATCCTGAAACCAATCCGGGAGATTCTGCCCATCACCGGAATGGGTTTTGATTTATCTCCTATTGTAGCTTTTTTCCTCTTAGGATTGCTGAAGAAAATCCTGCTTGCTGTGGTTTGATAATATTTTTCACTGTACAAGTTATTTAATAATCACTTCTTTTTCGTAAAATCATAGGATTTACCAACTCCTCCACAGCCCGGCATGGGAGCGCCTTTCTGATTTGACCAGCAGTCAAATTTTTCAGAATATTCAAGAATTTCACCGGAAGATGCATCCCAGAGTTTCAGAACAAATTTTTCTCCCGCATTCATACCTTCATCAATATGTGGAGTTGTGCTGTCGTCAGCATAGATTGGAATGTTGATCCAAGATACGCCCTTATTAATTACCAAAACTCCAGAACCTGCACAATTCCCATGTTCATCAAAAGCTGCAATCCAGTCACATTTATTTGCGCTTTGACTATTTATTGTAACTATACCGATAATAGTGCCTGATGCGGGATTTGGTGTAAACTCGAATCCTGCCGGAGGCTGTTTGGGGAAATACGGTTTAGGAGTAACTCTTAACTGGATCATCTTGAGATCAGGATTATCGATCACAACATTATCTGCCGTCGTCATGTCAACATTAACCAAATCTCCGCCAAATGGATCCTGAAGAATAAATGTCCCTAAAGGAGCCATACAGCCATTATCCCAGTGCAGAGTAATGGATTTCTTTTTTGGATACTGGAGCTGGATATTCCAGATATGCTCTGTAATATCTGATGTGTCACCTTTCACGACTTGGGAATACCAGCGGTCGTTGTTCCACCACAGGGCGGCATCAAACGTTCCCGGAGGAGAGTGCGGCGGGGCATACTTATCAATTCCTGAATCATATTTATCTGTAGCATACGGGGAAAATCCAATGATAAGATCATAATCATAACCCCCACCACTTACATTAATTGTGAGATTAAAATCT
>CAJXJG010000340.1 GCA_913054425.1 uncultured Fidelibacterota bacterium | reverse complement strand
GAAGTGAAATTGATGCCCTCATGCCTGAAAATCCGTTGGATATTTTAATTCCAGAGGTTCTGGAGGAATTCACAAACAATGAAGACCATTTTTTCAGGGTAACCCTGGAAGAAAACACCTTATTGGATTGGACACCCCAAAGTCCAACTTACATTTTTCATGGGATGGGAGATGATATTATTCCTTATGAAAATGCCCAGGTTGCCTATGATACTTATGTTGCTAATGGTGCACCAGATGTATCGCTGACACTCTATCCCGTAGAATTGGGAGGCCATTCAGAAATGGCCCCCACCTGTTTATTTGCAGGATTTGATGTGATTCTGGATCACCAGGCTATCAGTCCAAAGGGAGATTTGAATAGTGATGGTATTATTACTCTTGAAGATGTGAATGTGTTAATGGAGTCTATTTTAATTGAGAATGATGTAACTGAATTCCAGTGGTGGGCTGGTGATTTGGATACGGATGATACTCATTCTATTTTTGATCTTTTACTCACCTCGGATAGTATTGAAGACTAAATGAAACAATTTTCAACGGTTAGCCTTTCATCGGATATTTTTTAGTGCAGCGTAATATCACCATGAATGAGTGATTTGAATTCACACATTCTAGTCCCCGGTTTTGTCTTGGTTGGCTGGACATTTTTAATTTCGGTCCGACATTATTTAACCCAGAAAAAGGCCGCAAAAAATCGGGATGTAGAATACCGCTATTTTAAAACCTATAGCGGTGATGCGCCTGATTATTTACACCAGTCCCGGGAACATTATAAAAACCTACATCAGCAGCCGATCCTTTTTTATTTTATTCTCTTTGGGCAATTCTTGACTGGACCCGGTGGATTCTTGGATATCATTTTGGCTTGGAGTTACGTTTCTGCCAGGATTATACACAGTTTGATCAGGGAGACCACCAATTTTGTTCCGCACCGCCTCCGTGTATTTGGAATCGCCTATTTTATCCTTGTTGCCTTGTGGGTGCGGTGGGGACTTTTACTTTTCAATCTCTTAAGGAAGAATTGGAAGAACTTTACCAATCAGCCGAGCCTAAATCTGTTTCCGATTACACATTTCAAAAACCCGATGGCTCCGAAATAAACTTATCCGCCTTATTTAATGGACGAGACGAACTTCTGCTCATTTTCAATATGGGAAAGGAGTGTCCGTACTGCACCCTATGGGCTGATGGATACAATGGATTCACGGATCATTTGAATAACCGCTCCGGGTTCGTGGTTGTTTCACCGGATCCACCTGAAGTACAGAATGAATTTTATGTGTCGCGAAATTGGCGGTTTCCAATGGTATCCCATTCTAAAAATAACTTTGCTGAAGATTTTGGATATAAAGTGGACGGGAAATATTATCTTCCTGGTGTGGCTACTTTTTCAAAGGATTCAGCAGGGTAAATCTTTTTTCATGTGTCCTCCCAATTTGGTCCAGGTGATAATTTTTGTTCGCAATGGGATTTTTTACGGATGCTCCCCAAAGGGGAAAATAATTGGGCACCTAAATATTCCTATGATAATGAGTGATAAAATCCAAACCCTTCACCCCGACGGAAAACAAGGCGTCCGGATTGATAAAAACAAATATGATATCATCAAACGTGCAGTTATTCAATCGATTCAATCTGAACCACTTTCGTTTACAGCCATCACAAAATTTGTTAAGAAAGAACTATCAACAACATTTGAAGGATCCATCAATTGGTACACAGTCACAGTGAAATTGGACATGGAGGCCCGTGGCGAGATCGTCCGAAATTCGGACCGGCCTGAAACGTATTCTCTTCCTGAATAAGAGTTAATACTCCGTAATTTCAACCCATGAAAAAGATTGTAATTCGACTATTTGTAGTAGCTTGCCTTTGCTATTTATTGTTTCATTATATGTTGATCTGGTATACTCATTTGTAATGGTTTCTCCCATAAAAAAATTCACAATGGTGTTCATATGGATGGGCATTTCAGCAGCGCTTGTCTTATGGATCTATTCTTTGTTCAACATACCTGATGAAGTTGCCGGTGTTCTGTATTTTATAGGGATTGGTATGGCAGCTACCGGTGTATTGAATTATTATCGTGAAGAAGAAATTTCTTCAAAATAAAAACGTTTTTCCTGTTTTTTCTGCCTTAATATCTGCCTCAGTAAAATATTTTCTTCAAATGGAAAAATAGGGATTTAGGACTGAAATGAAAAGCACCACAGATATAATCAGTAAGAACACTTGGATCCCACTTTTTCAAAATAAC
>CAJXJG010000339.1 GCA_913054425.1 uncultured Fidelibacterota bacterium | reverse complement strand
GGCTGTTTCAGCCCTTTAGATACGGATATTCTGAAAATTTGGAATACAGTGTTTATCCACTTTGGTTTTTTGTTCTGCCAAATTTTTCTATCAAGAAACCACAAAATGACTTGGCCGGTTTTACAACCGCAACCCAATATACACTAGTTTATCCTACACCATTTTTAAATATGATTGCCAAAAGTGGTATTATGGGCATCATATCTCCGGAATTTCAAATGCCACCGATGCTGGGCCTGTCCGCAACTTTGCTCATGTCGAAAAATACGAGTGGATTGGATCTAACACTAAATGGCGGAATTGATGTGGGGATTGCCTTTGGAGAACTGGATACACGGTCTACGGTTGATCTGCCATTGGTGTATCATCGCTTGGGTGTCTATTATAATAAATGGGGGATTCATTCTGGGGCGGATGTACAAAAAAATATGACAGAAAAAATTAGAATCCTGGCAGATGTTGACCTGCGGTTATTACCGGGACTAAAGGGGAATTATTCATTGGAGCATAAATTGCTCATCAGCTGGCATAAATCAGAAAATTTTCGCATCATGACCGGATATAAATTTGTCATGGGTGAATATCCCTATGGTTCTGATATGCGTTTGTTGCCCTACATTCCTATGGCAGAGACCTGGGTGCCGATCATAGAACTCCAGTGGGGCAGAAACCGTGATTAAAAAAAGTTTCTTCTAACTGCAATAAATATAAATATTTTTATCTGTGTTAACTAAGCAATGTCTAGGTGATCTGAATATGAGAAATATTATTAGAAATATATTATTTATTACTCTTTATTTTTCAACCAGCGCTCAATTGTATTCAATTGATCTTGAGTGTGCAAATACAAATGATGTACCCACATCTTGCATAGAAATGCAAAATTATGAAAACGGATTTCCTGAATTTACTATCGGAGTTTTTTTTCATATAGTTTTTCCGGATTTCGGACCAGGTATTGTAACAAACGAAAATATAGAAGAATATTTAAGTTTTCTAAATACAGAATATTATAATGGAAATATTTCATTTTCTGAGGTTGGAAGACAAATTATTCGAAATAGCAATTATTATAATAACTCAAGCGGAACATTTCAAGATTTAGTTAATTTATACTCTCATCAAAATGCTATAGATATTTATTTACTTGGACCAAATGGCGCAGGGGACTCAGGTGCAATCCCAAGTAACAATGTTATTTTAGGCGCAGAATGGATTGGGTCGAATATTATTTCTCATGAAATAGGACATTGCCTTGGTTTATTACATACACATGACGATTCGATTGAACAAGAAAGCGTTTCGGGTGATAATTGTGATATAGCCGGAGATTGTGTATGCGATACACCGGCTGATCCAGACACAGAAAATATTATGTCTTATACAAGAGTAGAATGTTTAAATCATTTTACAAATGGTCAATTCGTTAAAATTCATTCTAGCTTTGATTACTACCTAGAAATGAATGAGTTGACAATTCAGATAGAAAAACCATCAGACTTAAACTGGACAAACGATCAAAATCACCCTTTATTGAATTGGTCCCCATCAACGAATATGGATTTAATTGGTTATAATATTTATAGAACTATTAATGAGTACGAAATTAAATGTACTTCTTATAATGCAATTGGATTTGTCCCATCGGGCCAAAATGTATTTCATGATATTCAAATAGATATTGCCAATATGAAATCTGCAAACAATAAAGCACGTTACTTTATTACTTCGGTTCATGTTGATGGGTATGAATCTTTCCACTCTAATAAAATAAAAATACCAACAAATACTCGAGAAAAATCCACTGTGGCCACTGATTATGCGTGGCTTGATTTAAGTTATATGAACCGTCCCCGGAGCCAACACCGAGCATCCTTATTGGAATCTGGAGATGTTCTGATATCTGGAGGGAAATATTTTAATGGTTCATATTTACTAAAAACTAATCAATGTGAAATATATAAGGTAGAAGAAGATACGTGGGAAATTACTGATTCACTATATGATGCGACTATAGGCCATACAATGACAAAATTAAATAATGGTAATATATTGGTTACCGGAGGTCAGACTGCCACCGGCAGTTCAAACTTTGCAGAAATTTATAATCTAGACGCAGAGGCATGGAACAGCATTGATCCACTTTCTTATAATAGAGGATATCACTCTGCTACCAAAATGCTGGATGGCAGAGTATTAATTGTGGCTGGCCGCGATGAACATCCAACGGGAGAATCTACTTTGCAAAGTTGTGAAATATTTGATCCACAAATGAATT
>CAJXJG010000338.1 GCA_913054425.1 uncultured Fidelibacterota bacterium | reverse complement strand
GATTTATTAGTGAATTAAATTTAGTATCCTGCCGCTGCATTTTCACCGCGCGGATCTGCTCCGCCATAATACCCGTTAGCCCCGATCATTATTCCATTTGCCTGCCCGATAGTTATCCAGCGGTATGGCTGGATAACATGTCCCCGACTTATGAGATTCAATTCAACGTCTTTTGATAAACTTCGAGGTTCAACAATGATCGCATCAGGCAGCCATTGTGAATGAACACGTGAGACAGAAACTGCATCCTGGATATCCATACCATGAATTGAAACATTTAGAATGATTTGCATTACTGTAGTGATTATGGTGGATCCTCCCGGGGTTCCAATGATCAAAAATGGTTCTCCATTTTTTAACACAATTGTGGGTGTCATTGAGCTCAGAGGACGCTTGTACGGCTGAATTGCATTTGCTTCATTTCCAACCAGACCAAAAATATTAGGCTCACCCGGCTTCACAGAGAAATCATCCATTTCATTGTTAAGAAAGAATCCGGCTCCCTCCACCAATACGCCACAACCAAAACCGGTATTGAGAGAAATGGTGACACTCACAGCATTTCCATCACTATCCACAACAGAATAATGTGTGGTTTCCCTGCTTTCATAAGCGACAGGATCTCCTGCATTAACAAACGAACTTTTTGTCGCTTTTTTCATGGAAATATTCTGAATTCTATCGACAGCATATTCTTTTGAAACCAGCATTGAAATTGGGACATCCCAGAAGTCAGGATCGCCAAGATGTTCCGCCCGATCGGCAAATGCTCTCCGTTCAACTTCAGTTAAGAGGTGAATATAATCAGATGAATTCCAACCTAGAGTGTCCAAAGAATACTGTTCCAGCATGTTGAGCATTTGGATCAGGAGAACTCCTCCAGAGCTGGGCGGACCCATTGAAATTATTTCTAAATCCCTGAAACTTCCGGTAACAACCGTGCGATAAACCGAACGATAATTATCCAAATCTTCCCTTGTAATGAAACCATTCCCTTCGGTCATTTCTCTTGCAATCAATTGAGCAGTTTTCCCCTTGTAAAACCCGGCGCGCCCTTTGCTCATAATACGTTTCAAAGTCCTGGCCAAATCTCTCTGGATTAACCTATTCCCTGCGTGCCACGGTTCATCGTTCTTTTTAATAAAAATAGCTCTTGCGCCATCATCCTTTTTAAAAAAATCATGGAAAATATTCAAGACTTGGGCAAACTCATGTGAGATGGGAAAACCCCGCTCTGCCAGCTGAATGGCAGGAAGGAGCAATTGGCGCAGAGAAATGTTCCCCGAACCGTGATCTCTCCAAACGTTTAAAAACCCATCCACTGTGCCTGGGGTGCCTGCAGCCAGGTGGGAATACAGGGAAAGGCCGGGAACCACATGGCTGGAATCATCCAGATACATATCACGATGAGCAAAGCCAGGTGCCTTTTCACGGAAATCAAGGCTGAACGATTCACCATCGTTTGTGTAAGCTACTAAAAACCCGCCGCCGCCAATATTCCCTGCCCGTGGATAGGTCACTGCCAAGGCGAATCCTGTCGCAACCGCAGCGTCAAAAGCATTCCCACCTTTTTTTAATATATCAACTCCAACCTCTGATGCCAATCTGCTGGCAGAAACAACCATTCCATTTTTGGAAAAGGATATCTCAGCAAAAAGACATTGAAGGAGGAATACCCAAACGGTAAGTGTATATTTTATGTAATTTAATTTCATGAAGCAGTACATTAAATCTTTAAATGATTTATGAAATATAAACAGATTTTTTTAATTAAAACGCCTGTAACCATTTAGTTATCCGATCAATAGCTTCGATAACGTCAGCACAGATTGGCATGATATCATCTATGGTCATTATTTTATCAGTGGGAATTTGCTTGCTGATTTTCAGTGCTTTTGTACCATCAAAATTGATGTAGGCCAAACGGGCATTCAGTTCAGTTGCATCACATCCAAATTCTGAACCGGGTAAAAGTGCTACACCAGTATCCTGTAATAATTGTTCACATAGTTCAGGCGAATTCGTTAAACCCCTTTCAGTTAATTTTTCTCTGAAGTTTTCGAAATCCGGAAATAAATAAAACGCACCGGATGGAACCCGGACGCGAACCCCTGCTTTAGCTAAGCTATTCGCACAGTAAGACCCCACTGCTGATAGCACACGACGAGAGTGAATTAAATATTCATCAACAGTTTCATAATCAGTATAAGCCTGGACGGCTGCATATTGAATGGGAGTGCTCACACAGGAAAATGTTTCGCTTGAAATAGAAGCTATGA
>CAJXJG010000337.1 GCA_913054425.1 uncultured Fidelibacterota bacterium | reverse complement strand
ATTCAATTATGATATTAAGTGAGTCTATTTCATTAAGTACATCCCTGAAAAAAACTGAGAAATCTGATAACCGGTTGATGAAATACACAGTGGATAATGTTCATTTAAGCTTTAGTGCATCCCGGACAAAATCGTCTGATGTGATCTATAAACAAAAATGGAATGAATCCTATATGGGAAAATTTTCATACAATTTCCCATTTGGAAGAAATAATTACATTAAACCATTTTCCTGGACAAAGGATCTACCCATTCTTGGATCTTTCAGTGATTTCCAATTTTATTATACGCCATCTTCATTTAAAACCGGTATAAAAATGAATGAAAAATTGAGCTGGAATGAGACGCGAACTGATGTGCGAAGTCCGGATAATTATAATTTTGGATTGGATCGTTCTATGAATCTGGATTATAAATTTACCAATAATTTATCTTCAAAATATTCTTGGAGTGGCCAAAGCAAATTGAATGATTTTCGAGGCTACGCCTGGACTTCACTTCGAGATTTAGATCCAGGGACGGTAACACAAACCACGGAAAGTTTTAATACCACATTTAATCCGGGTCTGATGAAATGGCTCAAGCCATCCTTTAATTATACCGCCAATTTCCGTTGGACTGATGACTTAGCCAGGGAAGGACAAAATATTAGTACCCAGCTTCGTTTCGGATCCAATTTTTCCTTAACTCCGGTTCAATTGATCGAACTTATTTACAAACCAAAATCGACCCAGAAAGGCAGGACGGGCTCAAGATCCCGCGGTTCAAGATCGAGGACTCAAGAAAAAAGTAAGGAAAAAACAGGTACTGAAAAAAAGAAAAAACCCAATTTGAATCCATTAACCTTCATTCATGGATTATTAAAGAAAATTAACCCGATCAGTGTGAGTTATACCGAGAACTTAAATCGTACTGCCAACCAGATCTTAGGTGAAGTGCCCACAGGGTATAAATTCGGCTGGCTACCGGAACATGGATTAGTGCAATCAACGGAGGTTGGTAGTAACCTGGGGAGTTGGAATCATAAAAGGGATGGGGCAATCCGCAGTGGAATTAAGGTTAGCCGTGCTTTGACGATCAGTTTTAATTTTTCCCAGAATTTTTCAACAAATCGTTCCAGTAACGGATTGGAACAATTATCCATGACCCGGGATTATTTGGCTTATGGTGAATTAACCGAAATGGGCCTACCTTTCCCAAGTTGGAGTTTTAGAGTAAGTGGGTTAGAAAAATGGCCCATCATTAAATGGGTCGCAAAATCAGCATCTATGGAGCATAGTTATTCTGGAAAGGAAACACGATCCTGGCAATTTGAGGGAATCTCTCCCGAACAAATGAACTTTTTCAATTTTGGATCCTTTGCAGTAGACTATAAAGACTATGAACGATCATCGAGGATCAACAGAAATTTTTCCCCGTTGATCGGATTAAATATGACATTAAAAAAGAATATTTCAATCACATTCAGGCATAATCGAAATAAATCTCTGGATGAGTCCCAGACTGGGATGACCATTCACAGCGATAATAGTTATACTTCAACTGGCACCTATACACATCGAGGCGGGCTCAAGATCCCAATCCCTTATTATGGTGTTGTGAATTTGAATAATACCATGAGTTTTACCCTAAATTTTGACTTGAATGAGAGCCAGGAAGCACGATCAGGAGACAAAGTGAATTTTGAAACAGGGACTTTTACGGAAAGTTGGAAAGCAGGATTGAGAATATCGTATCAGTTTAATACAAAGGTCAGCGGTGGGCTCCGATATGAATATCGAGAAAATGACAGCAGGACTACTGGAAAGAAAATTGACAAGGATTTTGGTTTTGATGTGAATATCGCCATTTCAGGATAAAATGAGATACCTTTTTCTAATTTCCCTTGTCACTTCAGCGTGTCAATCCAATGTCCCAAATTTCGATGGCGGCAATGCTTTTGAGCATTTAGTTACCCAATGTGACTTAGGTCCCCGGAATCCTGGATCAGAAGGGTATTATGCCTGCCTGAAATTTATTCGTGGAGAATTGGACCCTTATGCGGATGACATTATCTTACAGGATTTTTCTTATAGAGAAAAACAATTTGAAAAAAATTATAACCTCCAAAATGTGATTGCGCGATTTAATCCTGATGCTGAATTCCAAACCATCATTTCTGCACATTGGGACACACGCCCATGGGCAGACCAGGAAGATGATCAAAAGGATAAAAGGTCCCCAATTTTAGGGGCAAATGACGGTGCATCAGGTGTCGCTGTTTTATTGGAATTGGCAAGGAT
>CAJXJG010000336.1 GCA_913054425.1 uncultured Fidelibacterota bacterium | reverse complement strand
CCATCATCCGGGAGAAAGCGTCTTCCGGTTATTATTCACATCATTGGCTGTCTTTATTTCCGGCGCATCATTTGGGATTGTTATGCTGTATCAAACCCTGTCAGCATTTTTTGCCCACCTGACACATGCGAATATCAGCATGCCAAAATTTATTGATAAAATTTTCGCTACTGTATTTGTTACACCTCATTATCATAAAGTCCATCACCATTTTGTCCAACCCCATACAGACCGGAATTACGGGAACATCTTTTCTCTCTGGGACCATGTATTTCGCACTTCTATAAAAGTGAACAGTCTGGATGAATTGACCTACGGGTTAGATACACACCTGCAGCCGGAGGAAAATTCCAACCTGAAAAATATGCTGTTAATCCCTTTCCAAGAATACAGACCGCCCATTGGATCAAAATTTGGGTCGTGAGAAAGTATGAATAGCGCTAAAAGGAATATAACCCTGTAGTCAATGTAATAGTTCTTTTCCCCTGCTGAAACAGTGATTGGGAATCCCTAATTTCTGGTTTAGCTGTAAATTATTTTCCAAATCATTTTCTATTGCTTCAATTTGAAACATTTCTTTTAAAGATAATTTACCAAAAAAATAGAAAGCGCTGACTAAAGGAGTAGAAATCAGGGGGAAATCACTTCCATAAAACAGCCTTTCAAATAGTTCCGGATGGTTTAAAAAATACCTGAGTTTCAGTGTTTTATGTAAGAAGGACAAGGAGGAGATGTCTCCATAAAGGTTCGGATAATTTTTCAGCATTTGTAAAAACCTGTCAAAATATTTCCCCCGTTTGTCACCTCCAGTATCAGCGCAATGGGCAACGATCACTGAAACACCTTCCTCCAGGGGTAAAATCAAATGATCCGGATTACCTAAGGATTGATCCTCCACCGGCACCGAATATTCTTTTCCTCCATGAACGAGCAGAGGGATGTTTTTGTCTGTGAGTATCCTGTAGAAAGGGATATGACTGGAATCGGAAGGATTGATGTTTTGGCTGTTTGGAAGCCATTTTATAAGTACTGCTCCATTTTCAATCACTTTTTCCAGTTCATGCAGGGCGTCTTTCCTATTAGGATTTACCGATGCCCCAGGAAAAAAGCGGTCACTTTCGGAGCATACCTTAAACAGGTATTCATTAGGAACGTAAAATGGGGTTCTATCATAATCCATTTCACCATTTTCATTGTAAACACCATCCATTGCAAGCAGAATACCGTAATAAGGAACCGATGTTGATTCTACCTGCTGCTTCAACATTGCGACATATTGCCGGTCGATTTCATCTGAGCTGATATTTCTGTCAATGTCCAGAAATGGTACAAGCATTTTATAGGAAAGAGACTTCCGGGCTCTTGGCCCCAAATAACATCCGTTGGATGGACTTTCACCAATCAGGTGCATGTGGATATCAACAACTTCAGATACTTTGTTTTTCTGGGCGTTGATCATTCCCGGGATCAAATTACCAAGGAATCCAATAGAAGCTGTTTTGAGGAAATTGCGCCTGTTCATTTGGTTAATTTTTTTGTAAAAATTGTGATTAATATGGATCGCATGCTCTTTATCTTCCTTGTAAACTGACAGTCAAAGTGATAATTTCATGACGGTTCATGCGGGCGTCGTATAATGGTTATTACCCGAGCTTCCCAAGCTCGTGACGTGAGTTCGATTCTCATCGCCCGCTCTGTTTTATCCAGGATTTTACACATCAATAACCATACCGTCGTAAGCCATTTCTATATTTCCCTTGTAGTATTTTGAAACCGTTCCAAGAATATCTGTTTTCAGTACTTCAGGATAAAAATGTGTAAGAACCAGTTTTTTGCTATTTGTCTCAGCAGCAATTTTCCCGCATTCAGTTGGAGTTAAATGGTTTTCTTGTTTCATTTCATCCGGCGCTGAGCATTCGAGGATTAATGTCTTGACACCCCTGGCGCTTTCAATCAGTTCATCACAGAGTGTTGTGTCTCCTGAATAAAAAATATCATTTCCTGCTCCGTCATCAAAACGAAAAGTAACACTGTGATCAGTGTGGATAGTTCGGCTGCACATTATATTCACATCGGTTAGTGCAATTTTCTCCCTTGTTACTTCCTTTATTTTGATTTCCAGATCATCAGGTAAAACCCATTGTCCAAATATGTCCATCATTCTGTCAAAAAAAGATTGAAATCCTTTTGGTCCGATTATTTGAAGTGGTCGGCCCTGAGTTTTAACATTTGGATCATTTTTAAATGCAAAGAGCAGCGGGATTAAATCCATAGTATGATCGGGGTGGAGATGGGAATAGC
>CAJXJG010000335.1 GCA_913054425.1 uncultured Fidelibacterota bacterium | reverse complement strand
TGTTCATCACTTTCATACCTTGGTTTATAAGGCTTTACATGGCTCAAATTAAAATTAAGTCCTAAAAACATTAATTAACAATACTGCCCAGAATTGATTATTTCAACATAATGTAGAGCAATATCAAAAATGTCAAAATTGCAGCAAACGTATGACTATATCATTGTAGGAGCGGGCTCAGCAGGTTGTGTTCTCGCAAATCGTTTGAGCGAAGATCCGCATATTCAGGTCTTATTACTGGAAGCAGGACCTACAGATAAGGGTTGGATTTTCGAGATGCCATCTGCTTTAGGTGAGTTGTTTGAAAAGCCTCAATTCAACTGGAATTATAACTCGGAACCGGAACCATATTTAAATGGGCGAATTATCGGCCAACCCCGTGGTCGTGTTTTAGGAGGTTCTTCTTCAACCAACGGTATGGTGTTTATTCGAGGTCATGCTTATGATTATGATCGATGGGCCGAACAAGGCTGTGATGGTTGGAGTTATGCGGAAGTCTTACCTTATTTTCAACGTTCCGAAACTTATGACCGTGGTGCCGATGATTATCATGGAAACAAGGGACATTTGCATATAACATCTGGAGCAGCACAAAATCCAATTTGCCAGGCCTTTATTCAAGCAGGGATTGATGCGGGTTATCAGGCGAGCAGTGATTTTAACGGTTACAAACAAGAAGGATTTGGCCGGATGGATCGTACAACCCGTAAAGGTTGCCGTTGGAGTACCGCCCGTGGTTACCTAAAAGAAGCAATATGGCGCGATAACCTTTGCGTGGAAACAGAAACATTAGTCACTAAAGTTGTGTTTAAAGGAAAACGCGCAACTGGCATTCAGTACATCCGGAACAAGCAATTCTATGAAGTCAATGCTGCTCAAGAAGTGATTTTATCAGGAGGTGCCATAAATTCACCTCAAACTCTTTTACTTTCAGGAGTCGGACCGGCAGTAGAATTACGTACCCACAAAATTCCTGTTGTTCATGATTTGTCTGGAGTAGGGAAAAACTTAAATGATCATCCCGACATTGTCATGCAATTTAAATGTAAAAAACCTGTTTCGATTTACCCCTGGACAAAATGGCCTCGCAAAGCATTATTAGGGTCACAGTGGTTTTTCAATCATTCCGGTTTGGCCGCTTCCAATCACTTTGAAGCAGGAGCGTTTATCCGTTCACGTTCCGGAGTAAAACATCCTGATTTGCAGTTGACTCTCATGCCATTAGCTTTACATCCGGGAAGTTCTGAAGTGATAGCAACTCACGCGTTCCAAATTCACATTGACTTGATGCGTCCGACTAGTTTAGGTGAAATTACTTTAGGTTCATCTGATCCTGCTGATTCCCCTAAAATCGTTTTCAACTATTTAGAAACGAAACGGGATATTGAAGATATGCGGACTTCTGTTCATTTAATGCGAGAGGTAATGGCACAACCGGCTTTTGAGGAATTGTGCGGCGAAGAAATTTTGCCGGGTCCAGGTATTCAGGACGATAAAGCGATTGATGCCTGGATTCGTGAAACTGTAGTTACAGGCTATCATGCTACCAGTACATGTCGAATGGGGCCTGAATCTGATGATAACTGCGTAGTTGATTCGCAACTGCATGTACGAGGTTTGGAAAATCTTCGTGTGATTGACGCATCCATTATGCCGGATGTTGTGAGTGGTAATACAAATGCTGCTGCTGTGATGATCGGAGAGAAAGGAAGTGATCTTGTTTTGGGTAAAGAACCTTTGCCTGTGTCAACTGCTCAGGTTTGGAACAGTCCAAACTGGGAAACATCTCAGCGTTAAAACAATGGAAAAAAAGTCCTTAGCTTGAGAGAAGACTAAAGTCACTGTTCTGGTTAAAGACTACCCGAATCATTCCACATTGCGCCCAACAAAAGTTGCCAAAACAAGCATACATATTTGTTGATTTACTTTTTAATAAATTATGTATAAATTGTTTATACAAAATTTATTAAATCTATTTGCAGTGGGATTCAAATCAATATTTACCGCAAATAATCTAAACATTGAAGTCTTCAAAGATGATCCAGACGATGATAAATTCATTGAATTCGAGGTGGCTCTTGACAGTAAAATTATAATTTCAGGAGATAAGCATTTTAAAAATATTAAGAATATATGGATATAGACATCATGTCACCTAAGAAAATTAAAAACAGACACTTTTAAACCACAAAAAATTGTCAAATCTTAAAATTGATGGAACCGTAAAAAGCCAATAGTCTGGAATTTGTTATTTCGACCGTAGGAGACCTGTAGAGCAGGAAGCGAAAACTAACACTCAGCATC
>CAJXJG010000334.1 GCA_913054425.1 uncultured Fidelibacterota bacterium | reverse complement strand
CACAAACCTATTTTGCTCTGGCAAAAGCTTTGATTGAACCGGATTCAGCAAAACCCCTCCTGAAAGAGCATATTCCCTCCCAAATTAAGAACCGCCTTAAAATAAACATTCCAGAAAAAGAGCGACAAACTTTAATGAAACGTCTCCAATCAGAGTGTCCAGAAAACCCTTTGAAAAAAATTATTTTGCTTAATGCTAATACCAGCGACATTGTTCCCTTGCGTAAGTGGCCTCTAGAAAATTTTGTCGAACTCGGCAAACAACTCTTGGAGAACTCGGAATTTACTGTTGTACTGACCGGCAGTCCGGAGGAGAAAGATGTATGTGTGGATTTAGCTCTGCAAATCAATCCTGACAGGACAGTCAATTTTGCCGGAAAAACATCTTTCAAAGAACTAATTACTCTTTATTCGATCAGTGATTTATTGATCACAAATGATTCCGGACCTGTTCATTTTGCTTCAACAACTGAAATTCCTATCCTGGCTTTATTTGGTCCTGGGTCTACTGTAGACTTTAGACCAATGAGTCCGAATGCGAAAGTGATTTCATTGGAACTGGCTTGCAGCCCCTGCGTTTCAGTGTTCAATCAGAAAAAATCTTCTTGTGATGATAATCAATGCATGAAGCAAATCAGCGTTCAAATGGTCGTTAAAGAAACTCAAAAAATTCTTGGAAAATGAAACTGAGTGTTTCTTCTGTAATTCCTCAAAATCCTGTATTTTTGTGGCTATGGATCACGTTACTTGTCTGGTGGTCTGGGCTTGCAGGGAGAGATTTTTTTTTGGTGCCTGCTCTTATATTTGTGGGTATCTATACCTATCAGATTCGGAACAAGCAACCTTCTATTATTACTACAAAGTGGACCAATAGTTCCTATGCAAAACGCTGGCTGATTTCCTTGTTTTTAGTACATGTGGTTTTGAATCTCGCGATTACTATTTTGAAATACTATTCATTTCGCTGGAATGTCTGGGATGTGGGTAGTTACAGCAACATGCTTTACAACATTTCGCAGGGGCGTTTTTACTCATCCTACTTGGGCACTCACAATTGGGGCGATCACTTCTCTCCTTCGATGTCACCACTGGCTTTATTCTATTTATGGTTTCCAAGCACTCACTGGGTTACTTTGGCAAAAACAGTTGCCTATTTGAGTGTGCCGCTGTTGATCCATAAAATTTGTAAAGAATCCTTTCAAAATAAAGAGCAAGCATGGAGTGTCACGGTAATTTTAGGAGCTGCATGGATGCTATTTTATGCTCCCGCCTTGAACAGTCTTTATTATGAATTTCAACCTTCTGCTCTGGCTCCTCCATTTATTCTTTATGCATTCTTGTGCTTTCAGCGAAAACTATGGCTGCGCTTTTGGTTTACAATGATTGTAATACTTGGCTTCAAGGAAAATCTTGGTGCAGTTTGGATTGGTTTTGGGTGTTTCATGGTTTTAGCAACACCTAATAAAAAAATGGGTTTTTTTCTTATTAGCGGAGGTATCATTTCCATTTACCTTATAATGTTTCATGTCATGCCATATTTCCGCAATTTTGAAGAATCTTGGAGTATGCCCGTTGGACCATTTCAGGATATTCCAGGAAAATTAATATATCTGTTTAAAATATTAATTCCACTAGGTTTTTTACCTTTAATATTCTGGCGATTTGGAATTATCGCAGGTCCAGCAATTGGGGTTAATTTGCTTTCAAGCGGTCCTAAAATGTATTCGACGAGCTATCATTATGACGATATCCCCTCGACATTACTTATGGTAGCAATGGTCCTCATTGTTTCATCAGGCAGTCTCAAGCTTAGGTTTTGGGAGCAAAAAAAGGCTGGTCAATGGCTGTTAGCTGGATGGATTGTTTGCGTACTTGGCATGCTACCGCCAAGCCCAATGAGGGAATTATATGCCTCAATCCCAGATAAGCTGCATAGGGTCATTCGAAAAGAATTGATCGAATTTGATCAATTTTCAAAAGGTGAGCCTATCGCGGTACAAACTTCACTGGGGCCTCAATTCAATCGTACAAATATTTTAGCAATCACACAGGATAGTAATGGAAACTGTGCACCAATGCGACGAGATCTGTTAGTTGCGGAAACAAAATATTTAGTATTTGCAAAATCCTTAAATCACTATTTAATTGAAGATCTGGAGCAATGCTTAAAAAAAATAAATCTGTCTAAGGATTATGAAATTCTTCATGTGTATCAAAACTTACATATATATAAAAAAATTAATTGAACTCTTGGAGACTGGTACAAAAAATATCTTTATGAATTAATGCCTTAATAATGTCATTGATAATGAC
>CAJXJG010000333.1 GCA_913054425.1 uncultured Fidelibacterota bacterium | reverse complement strand
GAAATTTCTCCATTAACCAAATTTTATATCGCCGAAAATTATCATCAGGATTATTACAGAGTAAACCAGAATGCCCCCTATTGCCAATTGGTAATAAGGCCGAAATTAGAAAAGTTATTTAAAACAGAATGACCCAATTAATATACATTTAAATTAATGTCTAATCGATCCCAACGTTTTGAAAACCTCCTCCAGATCAGTCATAAGCTGAACTATACCGATGATTTAGATAGTGTTCTGGAAAGAATCCTGGCAGAAGCCCGGTCTCTCACAGAATCTGAGGCGGGTACCATTTATCTGCGAGATGGGGATGAACTGGTCATTGAACATACCCAGAACGACTTGCTATTTACCTCTAACCTGGATAATAAAAATAATTATCTGAGCCAAAGAATTCCGGTAACTGATTCTTCAATTGCAGGATTTGTGGCTTTAAATTCCCTGAAAGGAGACGGGCAAGATACAGTTCTGAATTTTCCGGATGTTTATGACCTTTCCAACACCTATCCTTTCCATTTCGACAAGAGTTTTGATACGGGAAATGATTATCGTACAAAATCTCTTCTAGCTACATCTGTAGATAACGTAAATGGTGAAAATATTGGGGTAATCCAATTAATTAATAAAAAAGGGAATCGGAAGCAGAGCATCCAATTTGACAAAGATGATGAGACGGTTCTTTCTAGTTTTGCCGATTTAGCAGCTGTGCATATTGAGCGGGCGCGTATAACTAAGGAAATGATCCTACGTATGATTAAAATGGCGGAACTTCGCGATCCCAAGGAAACGGGTGCCCATGTGAACCGGGTAGGTGCTTATTCAGCTGAACTCTATGAACATTGGGCCATTAAGAATGGTATCAGTGAAAAAGAGATCAAGAAAGTTAAGGGTGATTACAGGATGGCTTCAATGCTGCATGATGTGGGAAAAGTTGGTATTTCTGACACCATCCTCAAAAAACCAGGTCTATTTAATGATGAAGAACGACAAATTATGAAAAATCATACGATTTACGGCACTGAACTCTTTAAGTATGCTGCTTCAGATATGGATAAACTGGCATCAGAGATTTCTATCAGCCACCATGAAAATTGGGATGGTACTGGCTATCCTGGTAGCAGAACTCATAAGAAAGGTTATGCGGGTGAAAATATTCCCCTTTCCGGAAGAATTGTGAGAATCACGGATGTATATGATGCGCTCATTTCTGTTCGATGTTATAAGGAAGCCTGGGATGAACAGAAAGTATTGGATGAAATCGAAAAAAATTCCGGAATCGAATTTGACCCCTTTCTGGTGACCTGTTTTTTTGATATTTATGAGACAATCAAAGCAATTCAGGTAAAGTATGAGGAAGAATAGGATTGAACCTGTTTATATGTCAGTACAGTATATGCTGTATCCATATCTAATTTAATATGCTTATAGAGGTTTAAATCAGAATAATTGTTAAATAATTCAGAATCAATTGTTAATTCATTTGTAATTGCAATATTTATAATTATTGTTACACATCCTGTCTATGGCTATACTATTACCATTAAGGAGAAACTTATTGGTATTTTACAAAAAACAACCATAATTAAGAACGTTGAATATTTTGAAATAGATGCAGGTTATGTGCATGTAGAAATAAAAGAGAAAGGCCAGGTATATCCCTATTCCTTTCCATGTAGCCAGTTGGTGCAAATTACTGAAGATAATGGGGGTAATATTCCCTTTAATTGTGATAAATCAAAAGGTGGAATATCAGTCCAAAAGGGTAAATCTGTAGTTGGAAAGGAAAAAATAATTAACCTGGCAGAATTATTTCAGGAAAATCGTTCCACCAAGCAATCACAATTTCAGGAGGCGCTGATTAGGGAAGGGCATTCTCACCGGATGGAGCTAACCAAACGAAACATTAAAGTAGAAGATGATGTGGTGATAATCGAGGTCAGCTGCCGCAGGACAAATATTCAATCTACACTCATTAAATCGTACTGGTTATGCGGGTACGCCATGGATAAGAATCATTTATTCTATCCTGAAATACGGGTGATTTTAAACATCCAGAAGAAGGAAATCGAAACATTGGTTACAGTAGCTAACGGTAAAGATGTAATCAAGCTCGGTCAGGAAAAATTAACCGGAAGTTCATCGTTTAGTAAATTTCTGAAAATATTAGAAGTGTATCGAATAAAATAATAACAAATGAAAGGATTATAAAATGGGACTTGAATTAAACGCACAAATAATAGAATACCTAAGGGCAATCGGCTGGGCGCTTACCGCGTCTATTGGATTTTCGTTAGGTATTAGTATTGCTTTAACTG
>CAJXJG010000332.1 GCA_913054425.1 uncultured Fidelibacterota bacterium | reverse complement strand
GCTAACCGAGGAGAAAATTAAAATTTCCGACAGCTTGCCACCTGAAGGTATTGGGGGAAAACAAAAAACAGGTTCAAAGAAATAACTCGAAAAGCACTAAAAAAGAGGAGGGAGAAATAATTTGGGTTTTCTAAACGAGTGATAATTTTGGCAGTAAATATATTCTTGGTCTTCCATTTATTCTATATCTTAAGAACGTCCCCAGACAAATAGGAATCAAAGAAAAGGGATACCTGACATCTTTAAAAGAGTTGAACTTATAATCTTACACTTATTGACTAACGCTGAGGATTATTCCAGCCGATAGGGTAAATAGACTCCCCGAATATCCCTACACTTTTATTATAAAACTTTTTTAAATCATCCTTATTAAACGGGGTCTTATCAGACACTTCCTCAAGCGTATTTCCAAAGTAATTATTCCCGTAGCTCTTTAAGGAGTATTTATTTCGAATAACTCTTATCGGATATACATCTGCCTTTAATGCGGCAATAATATCACGGTCAGAATCACCATAATATAAATCCAAGTCAAGATTGTTAAAGGTTTTGTGTTTCGTGGTATAGTTGAATCCATTCACCTTTTCATCTGGAGAAAAGAATAAATTTTTATTGACATGGACATCCATTTCCAATTCATGGGATAAAAATTCTGCCAAGCGAATCCCGTTAAGTCCTTCTCTCGCTGTAATAAAATACACTATATGCCCATTAGTACGAAAATATTGGATTAAGTCGACAGTTGGGTCAATTAATATAGAATAGTCTTTATCGTGAGTATTTATCCAGGAATAATCTACTGCCCCTTCATCGTCTCTGGGAGATGTAGCATACATAGGTTCAGTAAACAGAACCGTATCATCAATATCAAAACCGACTTTTAATTGACCGGATTGTGTCATACCAATGGAAAAAGAAAAAATAAGGATTATTATTATTCGCATTTCAGATACCTCCCTTTTAAGATTGACAGAGAATTTAATGGTACCCTTTGATAAACTCATTATTTTTAATACTTTTGATTATTGTCACTTTTTAAACTGTAATGTTCTTAGCTTTACATTCTACCGCCTTATGTTTGCATCAAAAAGGTGTATTAATAAAAAATAGAGAGGGAATAAATAAGGAGGTGATGGAGAAAGTAGAACCACCTCCTCCTGAGCTTATCAAGCATAACAATTAACTTACAAAAGATACTCACCTATTACACCCAAAGAAATTTAATGTAAAACAGGTAATATTACCTTCCCCTTACACATGATTGTCATGAACCCTTCCGGGGATTCCTTGACAGTACCCGCACAAAATCCAAAAGAGCAATAATCAGAAAGAGAACCCTATAAACATGGTCATGAATATTTAATACAACAGACCAGGCAAAAGTGCCTTCAGCTATTATTTGAATGCTTATCAATAATATAAAAAACAGGGCTAAATGGTAAAGAGTCAGGATTTTTATCATTCTTTTACTATCCGCTGGAATGAACAACCCCAATGTAAGCCAAAACCAACCGTTGAACGGCAATTCTATTTTTACAGGTTTAAACGGTCCAACCAGATTAAACTGGTCTACCGAAACACCCGAAATACTCACCTGATTATTCGTAGAAAGTTTATTTTCAAAATAAGGTACTATCAGTTTGGTAATAATTTCTTCCTGAACCGGCCTTACCAAGCCGATATATGTAACGGATATAATTAAGAGGTTGAGGAATAACCGCTTAAAAATAGCGGAATTTCCTGGTCGCTGATAGTGGTCCATAGGTACCAAAGCGTTAGAACAATCGGGTAAAAAATAAAATATGAACTATATGTGTGCACTTGTTCCCAAAATGTCGGGACATAATAAATGGATAGGGCAAAAATCATTATGCGAAACACATTAGCAAAAAACAGCAGAATAATCCCTCCTGCTAAAAAGGCCACCCGCTTTTGAATTGGACCACCGGGGTAAGCAATAATAAACCCCATATATAATCCTATGAGTTCCAAACCATTACAACCGTTTTGTATTTCCACCCCACTGGTTCCTGTAACGGCTAAAATGCGGGTATCAGAATAAATTTCCCATCCAAAAAGATTAAGTAGCCCGCCAGCCAAATTTACCCCTGAAAGACTTAGAAACTCATCCAGCCGTCCATCGGGCAGCAAATAATAATCATAGACTAAATACCATAAAACATAAATTACTCCAGCAACCATTAAGAATCGTGTCAGGGGGCTAGGGCGCAGGGATTTTTTAATGAAAGAAAAGTTCATAGTCGCATTCGTCCTCTATGGTGCAAACATCGCAAGCCAATATAGAATCACCCCCCCCCCCC
>CAJXJG010000331.1 GCA_913054425.1 uncultured Fidelibacterota bacterium | reverse complement strand
CTGCTGCACCACCCATCCCTTGCTGCATTTTGGTCATAGCTATTCGATTGAAGCTATGCCGACGTATAGCCCAATAATTAAAAGCCTGGTAGATTCCTGTCAATAGAATGCCAAATGGCAACAGCCAAAAGAAAGGATCCATAGAGGGGATACTAATTTTTGCTCCGAACAAAACAATAATAATCGTTGCCAAAGCCGTTGTAAAAAACACACACAACACAACCAACGCAAGAATGTTAACCGCACTACCATCTGTCTTGGGCAAGGGTATGGCTAATTCGTAGCGCCCTCCGGAAATAGTACTGATGACAGCTAAAAGGCTGGCATAGACGGCCAGCACACCGAACTCTTCGGGAGTATAGATACGAGTCAAAAGGGGGGAAACAAGAACGACCGCCAGTTGCCCCAGGCTGGCGCCTGAGGCTAAAGTGAAAACATTTCGCACGGTGCTGCCCTGTGGCAGCCATCGGTTAAAAAGTTCTTTCACCGTCAGGAGGATTCCCAGGATTCTTTAACAATTTTCCAGCGGTCTCCTTCATTCTTCCAAATGAGAATTTTCTTGCCGACATCAGAGATACGATCTGATTTATAATCCTGAATAAAGTACATCTCAACCGCGTCATCGGCGCGCAGGATTTTCACATCGCTGACTTCAATAGAAACAATCGAACCTGTATCAAACATCTTTCGGCGTTGAGCTTCCCAGTTTTTGCGGGACCTTTTGGAGTCTTTAAAATCTTTTGAATAAAAGGAAAGGTAGGAGTTTATTTTCTGAGCCTCCCAGGCCTTGAGCCAGATCAAAAATTGGGAAACAACAATATCTACTGAATCAACCGGTTCCTCCAGATCGGGAGGCCCTTCTTCGGACAGCAACACGATGGCGGTTATTCCCTGGGCTTTTTTTAAATCCAGCACCACCTGGTCCGCCTCTTCTTTAGACGGATAGGGCCCAACACGGGTTTTATACCAATCGGAGTCCGACCCCCTCACTATAAAAGGAGTGTAGCCCTTCTTCTTAATTTTATTTATAAAGTCCCGGGCATTTTCCTGCTTTTTAAACGAACCCAGTTGCACGACCCAGTCATTCCCCACCGTGTCAGCAAAGGCGATTCCAAAAAACAAAAACCAGCCAGCCACAAACAGCGCAAAACCTATTTTGCAGTAATTATTAATTTTCGATGGGTCAGAAACGGGAGTCATTAGCACTCCAAAATTAGATTAAAGCAGCTTTTTCAAATACGGCACCAGTTGGTCGGCACTGACACCAGGTATCCGGGCATTGAGAATGCCCTCTTTATTAATGATAAGGACGGTTGGCATTTCTCTTTGAAAATAGACCTGATAAAAAGATTTTACGGGATCCATTAAATAAGGGAAACGAACCTTCTCAGGAAACTTGGAAAGATAATCAACAACCGCTTCTTTTGAGTCACCATTTGTATTAATTCCGATAATGACCACCTGATTTTCATCGAACTGGTCACGCACCTTATTAAATTCCATCGCCTGATTCATGCAGGGAACACAGATGTGGAACATGCCAATCAAAACCACTTTACCCTTCATTTCCGAGAGCGACATCTGCTTGCCATCCAGGGTCTTTAGCGAAAAATCAGGAGCCTTGTCACCAGGGCCTGGGGCCCCCGCAAATGCGATCTCGACCATAAATCCTAATAAAAAGATCAGCAGTAATAATTTTCGCATTTTTAACATAACAAGCTCCAATCGAGGGAATATTTTCTGAGACTAAAAGATCTAACAACAGCAGGCTTTGCAGCTAATCCCTTATTTTAAATCAAGGCAAAGAAATTTAAAAGTATTATCATTTTTTAAAATTGGCAACAAGTTCACAAAACCCACATAAATTTGCCACGAAACTCACCCTTGACTTAACCTTGAATGTATAATAAATAAAGGAGTAACCCTTTTATTCTGCTGGGGTTTCAGACAATAGTTAGGGCTGGATTTGTGCTTCCAGCCTTTTCGGCAAATATCCATTAATCCATTATTTTTCAATAGATTAGGTTTATTCAAAGATTTTGAACAATCATTAAATTGCTCCCCAACACTGCTAAAAATTGAGGCTCTTAAGAATGAAGAAAAAAATATGGCTAGCCACATTAGTATTTTCAGTATTTTCCTTTGCCGCAAATGCGTGGGCTTACCAGGAAATGCAGGTCACTAATGGCGGAACCATAATGGGCAAAACGACCATGTTTGGCCAAATGCCCTCCCCACGGATTTACCATCTCATCCTGTTTCCAAACATTGATATGTGTGCCGAGATCGATACCGATGATGAGATGAACCGGGTTCTTGATGACTTT
>CAJXJG010000330.1 GCA_913054425.1 uncultured Fidelibacterota bacterium | reverse complement strand
TTATTAATGTTGGGGGCGGTATTTATACTACGGGAGACAGTCTCAAGAGAAAAGATACTCCTGCTGGTATCATTTATCCGGGAGACATATCCAGCGCTGCTTCTGGCACCGTAATTGAGAGATTCTTAGAGCAGGATATTCCTGTTATTAATATCAATCACATTCATATTTTAACGGAATGGTATGACCTGCCATATCCACTGGGAAAAAAGAATCAGATTAAGATGGGGAGTTTGTTTTACTCAAAAAAGCAATATAATCTAGCAGTTATCCTGACAGCGTTTATTATTGCAGCCGGAACGGTGTTATCAGTGGGCATTATCAGTCATCATGAAATAAAGAAAAGGATGCATTCAAGTGAGCCAGAGTCGATTTTATAGCAGCATAATCATGTTTTCACTACTTTTCCTGAATTTGGAATTGTTACAGGCGGTAGTACATAAACCCAAAGGTGATGAAGATAAAATCAAATTGACTATAAAGGGGAAAGAACGCACATACTATGAGTTGGATAATGACGGCCTTCAATATAAAGGAGTTGGGAAACAATTTGAAGAGAGAGATTCTATCCGCATTGGTATTTATTCCAGAACCATTAAAGCGCCCACGGGGAAGAAAAACCGCAATTATGGTTTCACTCTCCAGATTGGCGATGGAAAACCCCGGAAGCTGAAGTACAAAAAACAGGGCAGCACTGTATTCAGCGAAGAACGCCCAGGGTGGAACTATACTAAATCTGGAGTATGGTATGTGTATCTGCCGGTGAGGGAAAAGGGGTATAAAATTAAAGTAGAACCAATGAAAGGAAATCCTGTTGTTTATGTACGGGTGACAAGTCATTTATTGGAGAAAACCGGAAAATACAGTGAAATACTCAGAACAGTAAACCGGCAGGACAGGTGGAGAATTGAAACAAAAAAAGAACCCAATCCTTCGGAAAATATTGTCACAACATATTGGTATCCACTGAAAGGGGATAATCAACAACAGTTTGAAATTACCGGTCCTGCTTCCGTTCGCATATTGACCAGGGTTCAATTTGATGATGAAAATACAAAAGATGATTATTACATGCGAATCAGGGAAGATGGCTATGATTTAGGTACCTATTATTTTGATACGGAGAAATCGGAGGCCTCCTTAGTGGCTAAAACTGGTAAGACTGTGGGTAAATGGCGGACGGTCTGGCTGAATGTACCTATGGGAAAACATTACTATACTTTTACCCTGCCAAACATTGATAATAATTCTGATAAAACCGTCTATATCCGCTTAAAGCAATGGAAAGAAGGATAAAGTTAGGCATTATATTTTTCCTGTTCTCAGGTTCATTTATCTTTTCACAAAGTTTGATGAATAGACTGCGGGTACCCATCACAATTAATGGCAAGATAGGAATTGGATATGATAATAATATTTTCAGATTTTCAGAGGAAAACATTAATTGTCAGTTCCCAGACATATGCCCTGATTTAAATAAGCAGGGAATTACATCTACATTAGATAGCCCTATTATTAAACCTATGTTAAAACTAAAATATAGTCCTGTAATTATCGATGGGAAAACCACAAATATTGTGTCATCTGTTTCTTATAGCCACTTTACACATGCAATGCAAAAATCCTATTTCATAACCAATCTTTCTCTTGAAATTAAATTACGTTCATATTCATGGGTGAAATTAGGTCATAGATATTTACCAGAGTATTACCTAAGAGATTATATTGATAGTGATATGGAACCTGGTAAATGGAAAGAATATAGCTATGGAGATGAATATGTAGATACAAATGGGATCTCATTTAGGAGTTGCACTTTTATAAGTCAAAAATATTTTATAAGTTATTCATTTCCTCTTCAATGGATAAAAAGGACGGGAGTAAAATTATATTCTGATTTTACACAGGAATATTATAGAGACCCAAAAAATAATGGGGATCCATTTACAGAGTTTGATATAGATAAGTATATGGTTCAAATCGAAATAAATCATCGGATGAAAAAGAAACATCGAATCAAATTAGCTGTTTCTACTGGATTTGCAGATAATATCACCTATGCTGCCAGCCTCCAAAATAAAACTTTTGATCGCTCATATGTATTTGATAAAATCCGAGGAGAGATTGTAATTAACTATAGGAGATTTAAAAAAATCAACCATACTGGGTTTGCTATCCAATTGGAACAGAGATTATATGATAATATTTATCATCCACAACAGATTATTGATTATGATTGGAAATATTATTTAGATGGGCGGGCAAAAGTATGGTGTAATTGGAATATTATAGGTGATATAGAAATTAAAACATGGTATCAATATCGCTGGAG
>CAJXJG010000329.1 GCA_913054425.1 uncultured Fidelibacterota bacterium | reverse complement strand
GTCATTCACATCTTTTGTGTTTGCAATGCTATTAAATACTTAATTTCTTCTGTACCGTGAAACAGTTCTATACTGAAATGTTCATCGGGTCAGTTGTCTGGTGGAATCACGTACCCATTTTACGAATTCGTTTAGATGGATGAAATGAGAACCCTCCCAATAAACCTTCCGGCATCTTTCACATTGTACAAAATTTTGATAATACAACTTTGTTTTGGGTTCCAAATGATTCAGTATTTGGGCTTTCGGTACCGTGTGTAAAACAGAGTTGCACTCAGCACATCGAGCAAAAGGATTCAGCTGGTCAGCCAGATCAAAGCGGAATACAACTTCAACAGTTTGTTTGTCAGGTAAATCAGAACGCAGCAGATAACCGTGCTGCACAACATTATGCATCAACAGTCGGCGATCACGCGTAAGCAATACTCGTTTTCCATGTGTTACTCTCTGCAGGATTTTTTCATTGGTGAAATCATTGCGATATTCCACATCCAGCCCCAAAAATCGCAGTTTTTTTGCCAATTTGCCAAGTTGTACATCCGCCACGAACCGTATGTTTCTCAAAGATCTGCCCTGAAGACGGGTAATTGAGGAAATGTCAAAAGACTCAAAGACAGGATAAACACTGATTTTATCCTGATCCTTTACATGATAGTTGAACGATTCCGATTTCCCGTTTACCAAAATAAGGTCAACTTCAGTATGAGGCACCCCAAATGATTCGATCACATCTTTTACTGTAGTTCTATGCTTGAGATGCCTGTTTATCTGTTTTTTTCGATATTCCTTACGGATAAAATCATTCAATTCCTCATAAAACCTGAGCTGAACTGACAGCATATTATTTTTTTCAGAAAAACCATTGTAAACTGTCTTTAACTGGTATTTGTATAACCAGTTACCTATTTAACCGGACGGCATTGGTTCTCCCCTAAAAAAGTGGTGCAGCTGATATTAATTGGTTTGCATCTCTGAATAAGTTCCGTTCTGTCCAATAATTATGTGTAGAGTATACCTGATCTTTACTACCATAAGATAAGATTAGCGCACATATAGTCCTTAATCTCCTCTGCATCCTCCATCAGATATTGAATCTTTGTTTTGGGATTATTGAACATTATTAAGAATGCCGTTTTGAAAGCGAAAAACTTCAATTTCTCCTTGTTCGCGAACTCTGACCACCGTCCGTTGCGAAAGCCAGTCAGGAACCACTCTCAAAACACTGGAACATCCGTCAGCCTCAATCAACCGATCAAGATGGAAATGCCCCACAAAATACTGGTCAACTTCCGGAAGTACTGATGCCGCAAACTCCTGCATTTCTTTTTCAGGAAAATGGATTTTAAATTCTTTGTTGGTTTCCACCAGCATTGCTTCTAACCGCTCTGCAATCCAACGAGCCACCTGTGCTGGCATTATCCGAAATAATGCTTCAAAGGCCCGGTTGTGAGTAAGGGCTTTCCAGCGCAAATATTGACGGTCATTATAATTGATCGTGTCACCATGAATAAAACCGTAACGTTTCTGCCCCCAGTTTAAATACCAGTCGTTGTATATCAAATGAGTGAAAGGGAGTCTCTTTTGCCAGCGTTCGTTAAATGTTACAGGCAATAACATATCCCTGTTTCCTGCAATAAAAACTACGTTACAGCCTTTATCTTTCAAGCCTTGAAAACCTGACATAACTTTACGGTGCATATCTGTCCAGAATTTTGGAGGCGCCAGCCAAATTATAAAAAGGTCACCCAGAAACACCACCGTATGTGGATTTTCCAGATGAGCCAGCATCTCCGAAAATTCTGCGGCAGGTGCAATATTCTCATCCAAATGTGAATCTGTAACTATATACAGCAAACCATCGGGCTCAGATACATTCAGTTCAGGCATCTAATTCAATCCATATAGATTAAATGTTGAAACTTAGCACTTTTAGGCCTGGATGTCAATCCAAAAGAACAGTTAAACACTGTTCAACTGAATTCCTGGACTAAGATTTTCTTTTCAAATGGTGTACAATTCAGTCATTTATTCATATTGCCTATTTTTCATACATCTTATGTTTTTATTACAAGAATGGGGGAGTAGAGCCCTTTAGCACGATTTGAAAAGAGAATTATGCGTGTTCACCGTATTTGAAATACGCTCAACACATTTGGCTTGCCTTTTCACTTCATTTCTGTGAAATTTCCCATATACTTCGTTCCACCTACGCCGACGCCTTCCCGAATTTGGCACGGTTCGTCGAGTTGCCGTCTTCAGGAAATGCCGAACCGGCGGAGTCGGCAAGGAGCAATCGCCAACGACGACGCAAACGGGCGGCCTAGGTTAGGAGGAGATATGACCG
>CAJXJG010000328.1 GCA_913054425.1 uncultured Fidelibacterota bacterium | reverse complement strand
GTTCTCTCGAAAAACGTGGAATGGATGAAATTTGGGAAGCTGTTAAAAATTTCCGCGAAAAACTCCAGAATTCCGGAGAGTGGGAAAAGCAGCGTCAGACACAAACAGGAAAATGGATGTGGACACTAGTGGAAGAAGCTTTGCTGACGAATTTCCGGAATGACCCAAATCTCCAAAAGAAAATCCCGGAACTGGAAAAAGCCGTGGATTCCGGGAAAATGCTCCCCACTACTGCTGCCAGAAAACTGCTGGAATCCTGGCAGACTCAGTGAAATTAGTTTAGATGATTTTTATGATTCTATGCCGATTATGACTAGCGGTACTGATGGAACACCTCTGCCTTGGCGAATGACATTATAGAGTTCGCCTTCATAATATGCTACTCCTGAACTCATTTGTGATTGGTGCGTTTTCATAGGCAGAATTTCAATACCTACATCAATTTTGTCACCAACTTAAAATGCAAGATGTTTGACAAAAAGATCATAAGCAACAAATGAATATTTACCAAATTGCACTTCGATTGCTACCCTGTCTTTGACAAAATCTGTCTGATTGTAACTAAAAATAGGTTTGGCTCCACTTTCTTCAATTTCCTTTTTTTGATTTTCAGGAGACATAGGCAATGTTTTCCTGATTAATCTTTCATCTCCTGTCACCCAATAACTGACTCTACTCTCATTCCAATTTAAACATTCCAGTTTTTCCTTGAATGCCTTATTCATGTCGATTGGACTATAAAGTAACTTTCCTTTCATTGTCTTCTCTTTTGAAACTTTTGTTTTGCATGCTTCTCCGTCAATATCTGTTATGACTTTCTTTACTTCTTTCCATAACTCTGGTTTATGATAATGCAAAAACTCAAGACCGTTCAGATGAGAATATGTTTCAACTATTTTCAATTTTGTATTCTCCTCTTTCTTCAAGCAGCATTGGTTGCTTCAGGTTAGATTCTTCATAATGTCCCCATGGCGCTTTTGTTAATTTATTCCCAGCAATTTTTGGATCATATTTAGGCTTATTCATTGGTCGAACCTTAAGAGTGCCTGCGATAGCTTCTTGTATTCTGGTTTTCGAAATTGTTATGTACTTATTTTCTGTTTCTGCGCCAGCTCCACGCCGGTCGTGTCTGATGGCTGCAACAATGGATGTCCCTGTTCCTAAAAAAGGATCAAGAACCCAATCATCTTGGTTGCTCATTGAAAGAACCAACCTTTCAATTAACCCTACCGGAAATTGACATGGATGTTCTGTTTTTTCAACATGATTGCTTTTTACATTTGGAATATCCCATACATCCCCAGGATTTTTGCCGAGTGGATTACAAGAATACTGCCCTGCTTTTGGTCCTTTAAAATATTTCTTCCCTGGGTATTTTTGAGGAACCCTGATTGGATCAAGGTTAAAAACATAGTTTTTGGTTTTACGTGTAAACCACATTATTGTTTCATATCTTCCTGAAAAACGGTTTGAACAATGTAAGCCATGTTCAAAGTGCCAAATAATACGATTCCTTAAAAGAAGACCAAGATCGCTGAAAATCGGGTACAAAACTGTATCCAATGGAATAATATAACCGTTGTCGACATAATTTCCTACTTGCCAACATATACTACCATTGTCAGATAGCACTCTTTCACATTCTCTTATAACTCTTTCCTGTTGCAACAAATAATTCTCAAGTTTTAATTTTTTTTCGTATTCTTTTCCAATGTTATAAGGAGGAGATGTTACTATCAACTGGATTTTTTTATCAGGAATTTGATCGAGCAAATTCAAACAATTTCCGTTGTATAAGACAACTTTTTCTGCTTCGCTATATGATTTTGAAATATGGATATTATTGTCAAACATTTGTTTGTTTCGTTTATTTATTTTTGTCTAATTTATTTCCCTTTGGTTTATTTGTCTTGCCAAACCATTATCCTGCAAATCTATTAGGTTTAACCTAAAAAATATTATAGAAATTAATCTGCCTTGAACTTTCCACCTAAAGCTGCCTTTCATCACCAAGTTGATTTCGTTATGCCGCCTTTTCTAGGCCGTCATCCCCAACTGGAAAAACAAGAACTGCAGGATGGCATTTTAATGCTCTAGCTAAGACTTTGGCTCTTTCTATTCCCAGCTTAACTCTATCATGTTCGATAGCCGAAAGTGTGGGTTGAGGAATTCCAGTAAGCGCGGATAATTGGCTTTGATTTAGTTCCTGTAATTCTCAGACAATCCGGACTGAATCTCCTACCGAAACTGAAGTCCTTTTATTGCTTGATTGATAATCTATCACTTCCCAGCGTTACGCCTCACCTTCGCCACGTTGTCCGGCGAAGAAGCCAACACCAAAATCCGGT
>CAJXJG010000327.1 GCA_913054425.1 uncultured Fidelibacterota bacterium | reverse complement strand
TTGAATTTGTAGGATGGATTGATGAGTTTTATCGTCAAGAGAATTTTGTTGGTAAACCATTTTATGAAGCATTAGAATTCGCCTTCCGATTTCAGAAAGCAGCAGGAATGTCCATTTGGGAGAAATATGAAAATATGAAATTCGAAAAGATTAAACCGGAATAATGTCAGTATATCGTCCCAAATTTATTAGAAAGTGGAATCAAATACGGCAGGAAGGCGGTTACAAACTTCTCTTCAAAAAAAAAGGATGGGTCGTGATCTTTTCTTTTTTTTTATTTTATCTCATTCGAGACAGTATATTATATATAATTATTCCTTACTTTGCACTAAAAGAATTTAGTTCCTGTTTCTAATGCTTTCCCGGGTATTTAGTAGCGCAATCCTTGGGATTGATGCTTATATAGTGGAAGTGGAAGCCCATTTAACCGGTACAAAACTCCCAAGATTTGTTACTGTTGGATTACCGGAAGGAGCAGTCAAAGAAAGTAAAGAGAGGGTAACAGCGGCCATCAGAAACAGTGGGTATTCCTTCCCACGAAAGTATATTACTATAAATCTTGCCCCTGCTGATATCCGGAAAGAAGGTTCAGCCTTTGACTTACCCATCGCAGTGGGAATCCTGGCTGCCACAGGAATTGTAGAACCTACTTATCTTGATAAACTATTGTTGCTGGGTGAACTTGCCCTGGACGGGACCCTGCGTCCAATCAAGGGCGCTTTACCCATTGCAATTTGTGCCAGGGATAAAGGAATCCGTGGTATTATCCTCCCGAAAAAAAAATGCTAAGGAAGCTGGTGTCGTGGATGGTGTAAAAGTAGCTGGAGTTTCCTCTTTGAAAGAGGTGGTAGCGAAGATAAATGGGACAAAGAGAATTGAACCTATTGTGGTAGACCGGGAAAATCTTTTCAAAAGTCAAATGAAATATAATGTTGATTTTACTGATGTGAAGGGACAAGAGCAGGTGAAACGGGCATTGGAAGTTGCCGCAGCCGGAGGACACAATGTGATTATGATCGGACCTCCCGGAAGTGGCAAGACGATGCTGGCTAAGCGCTTGCCAACTATTTTGCCTGATCTTGTGTTTGACGAAGCTCTTGAAACAACAAAAATTCATTCTGTAGCGGGAATCTTGGCAGAGGGAAAGGGGTTGATTGCTACGCGCCCTTTCAGATCTCCTCATCATACCATTAGTGATGCAGGGCTTATTGGAGGAGGATCAGTCCCGAAACCGGGAGAGGTCAGCTTAGCACATAACGGGATATTATTCCTTGATGAATTTACTGAGTTTAAGAAAAATGTTCTGGAGGTTACGCGCCAGCCGCTTGAAGATTGCATGGTAACGATTTCACGGGCTGCAATCTCCTTGAGTTATCCAGCCCGGTTTATGCTTATTGCAGCAATGAACCCTTGTCCATGTGGTTATGCCACAGATCCAAATAATGAATGTACCTGCACACCCCAAATGATTCAAAAATATATGAGTCGAATTTCTGGCCCGCTTATGGACAGGATTGATATCCAAATTGAGGTCCCGGCAGTTCTCTTTACGGAATTAGCGGATAAAGAAAAGGGAGAAGCTTCTACAATTGTCAGACGGCGGGTTCAATTCGCAAGAAAAATTCAGTTAGATCGATACAACTTGAAAGATGGAATGTTCGCCAACTCCCAGATGGAGTCTAATGACCTTCGAAAATATTGCAAATTAGAATCCAAATCTGCAAACCTGCTTAAAATAGCCATGGAAAAATTAGGATTATCTGCAAGGGCGTATGATCGCATTTTGAAAGTTTCCCGGACAATTGCAGATATGGATGATAAGGAACAGATTCAACCAAGCCATATCAGCGAAGCTATTCAGTACCGGAGCCTGGATCGCAAATTATGGTTGTAGAATTACATTTGTCTGAATTGAAGTAGTTAAATTTCAATTTTTTTCCAAATCTGAAAAATTTATAAAATTCATGGTTACATGTAGATTTTTGCAGAAAAAACCTTTTGCAATAATTCTGTTAGTAATTACTTGTTTTTCTCCTGGATTTTCTCAGGAGAAAGAGAGAATAAGAGTCCAGGATGAAAATGGCACAATTATTTTAGAAGGGGAAATTGAAATATACGGTGATAAAATCGACACAGTCTGGGTGCGGCGATTTAATTCAAATGGTATAAAAATTGAAGAAAAAAGGTTTAAAAATGGTGACCTTCATGGAGCGTGGAAGAGGTGGTATGGTAATGGATCGAAAAAATTTATAATAAAATATAAAAAAGGGGTAGTCCACGGAACTTCTGAAAACTATGATTCCACTGGGTTAACAATCATTCAAGGCAGATATAAGAATGGTGAGTTACACGGTAA
>CAJXJG010000326.1 GCA_913054425.1 uncultured Fidelibacterota bacterium | reverse complement strand
AGAGCCCATATTTAGTTAATCAGTAATAATAATTCAGGTTTCGATTATGCCTACAGCACTTCCTGTTAATACACAACAGGTTCTGCAGATGGGGTCGCATACGGAAAAACTGCAGCATACCATGCAAAACCTGCCCACTGTTGTGGCTCAACAGGCTGACAAAGAACGACAACTGGCAGATGAGTTGAAGCGTGTACAGGTGCAGGATATGGACCCAACTCATTTCCTGGAAGAAACAGACCCCCATACCAAAGCCAAAAAGCGAATTAGAATCCGCAAAAAGCATCATTCCAATACTGATGGCGATGGCCCCGAACCTCCTTTCCCCGAAGACCCTCATCGAGGGAAATTAAATATCATTGTCTGACCCTCAAAAACTTCGCAGAACGAATCTAATATATTGAAAACAAAGCGATAATTAAATTTTATTCTTGCACTGCAATATTGTGATTGTGGCGGAGAGGCAACTTGCCGATAAAGAATTAAGTCCTTTTAATTAAGGACCAATCACAAGAGCGACTAAACACTCCCTTCACTATAAAAAATGTTTAAGAATTTCAGCCTGCTCGATAAGTCGACGCAGATAGAAAATTTGACTCAGCAGGTCTTAAAAGTTCTTGGTGGCAAGGATTCCAATCCAGCGACTATCAAATTCATCAGCCAATTACAGTCGGGCAATATTTTTAAGGCCGTTTTCGTGAGAAACCTTCCGGGAGGAAAAGGGGTTTTATTGCTTGAGGGCAATAAAGTAATTGTTGAATTGCCTAAGGAATTCTCCTTTAAAGGGCAGAATGAGCAGAAGGATTTAACAAGAACAACCTTAAGTAAGGGCCAAACAATAATTGTCCGTGTAGAAAACTCAGGATCAAAAGCGGCTCTAAAAATTATTTCACTTCCATCTCATGAAGACCCGTTAAAAAATGTAGGGGTTACAACAAATCTGACCCCCCGGGGGAAATCAATTTCCAGGTTTTTCGGTTTGAAAGAGTTTCATCAATCGTCTTCATCTCCCAACAGCATAACAAACGCTCGTGTTACCAGCATTTTGGATTCTAAATCCATACTGATTGAAACAGGAGGTAAGAGTTTTTCAGTGCCGGTAGAAAATGTAGAAAACTTCAAACCCGGGTCTCAGGTCAGTATTTATTTCAAGAAACCGGAAGGTGGACAGCACCCCGTATTAATGAAAAGTGGACAGCACTCTGTATTAATGGAAAATGTGCAGCACCCCGAATTGATAGAAACGGGTTCAAACAAAATAAAAAGATTGGATTTTAATTCGTTAAAACCCTATTTGCCTGCCCGAATGCCTATAACAAAAATGGCGAATCTGCTTCGGAGTGAAATTCTTGATTCACCGGTGATTCCTGATTTAAAAATTCAATCCGATGTGGTTGTACGATTGCGAGATACCTTGCGCGTACTCCTCCCTAGTGAGGGAGAAATCCCCAGTGCAACACAAGTACGGCAACAAGTGGCATCATCTGGAATAAATTATGAGGCAAAAGTGCGGCAGGTCCTTGAGTTTCCTTCAAGTATTCAAGCCCGCAAAGAATTAGCGAGCGATTTAAAAGGTTTGTTGCTTGAACTTTATCATTCCACAGAGCAGGTATCTGCAAAGGTGGTTCAAAAAGCTCCTGGTCGGTTTGCCGAGTTTCGACAAACGATAAAATATGCCATCGATAATATTGAACTCAACCAGCTTTCTTCACAAATATCGAAACAGGAGAACCAGCCACTGGTAATTCAGATTCCCAATCCATTGAGTTCCGGAAACAAAACTATCCAATTATTTGTTCGTGACGATTCTTCAGAAAACGAGACCGGAAACAAAAACCCAAAAAAGAACCATCATGTAGCTTTTTTTCTAGATCTTTCTTCCCTGGGGAAAATTAAAATTAACGCAAAGATGAATCAGGAGAGTTTGTCTGTATGCATTGATGTGGAGAGTGAAGAAATTGCTAATTTTATACGCCACAGAACAAATGACTTTGAAGAAAAAATGAACGAAAATAAAATTAACACATCGGTGGAATGCTTTGTAACCCATGAAGTCAAACCGGCAAAAGATAATCTGATTGAATTGCTGGTAAGTCAAAACACATCCCTAATAAATATCCAGACATGAAACAAAACCAAACAAAGATTTTCGCCATATCACTTAAATATAGTGGCGCCAGTAACTGTGCTCCGAAAGTAACTGCCAAAGGGCAGGGCTGGGTGGCCGAAAAAATTATTGCCATGGCGCAGCAACAAAATATCCCGATCAGAAAGGATAAAGATCTGGTTGAGCTGCTGGGGAATATTGATGTTGGGCGGGAAATACCAGAGTCGTTATATAAACTAGTTGCGGAACTTC
>CAJXJG010000325.1 GCA_913054425.1 uncultured Fidelibacterota bacterium | reverse complement strand
TGATGGATGCTGTTGGCGGGATGTTCTTTTCAGAGGATATGAAAGAGATAGAAAACTATAGTTTTCCCCCTTCATTCAACCGGATAATTATCAGGCACAGTTTCAGTACCGGGATGACCTTATCCTACACTGAAAATTGGAATATGGTAGGACTTCCTCTTGAAGTACAGGATGCTTCATACAACATATTATTCCCTGAGTCAATTGAGGGAACATTATACTCCTTTAGTGGTGGATATATATCTGAATCATACCTTACTACGGGCAAGGGATACTGGTTGCGATTTTCAAATACTGGAAGTACCACTATTAATGGAACTTCATTCAATGAACTTACTCTCAGTTTAAACGAAAATTGGAACCTTGTTTCCGGTCTATCAGAGGATGTATCCATCTACTCTATTTTTGATCCAGACAGTATTATAGTTCCAGGAACTTTATATGAATTTAATGAGGGATATACAGCAGTCGATATGCTTAGCCCCGGAAATGGATATTGGCTTCGTGCGTTTCAGTCTGGCGATATCACCTTAACCAGTCGTTTATTAGTTAAAGTAAAACCACACAATTTCAGTCTTAAAGGTAAAGCCAATAGTTTAAGCATAAATGGTTCAGAACTGTATTTTGGAATAGAACTTTCTGAGAGGGAAAGAACTAGTTACAGTTTACCTCCAAAACCGCCCTCAGGAGCCTTTGATGTACGCTTTAAGGGAGATACCAAGATTGGAGGGGAAAACAGCGAAATAGAGGTAATGAGTCCATATCAAACTCTTACTATAAGCTATGCTGTGATCTTAGATGCTGGTGAGCACATGAACTGGGTGCTTAGTTCTTCAAGTGCTGAAGAATACACTCTTGAAGGAACAGGAGAGATTACTGTTCCTTCCACAGATAGGTTCACATTGAAAAGAATGGCAATTGTACCTGAGATATTTGCTCTCCACCAGAATTATCCCAATCCCTTCAACCCCGTCACAAACCTTCGTTATGACCTGCCGGAACCGGCACAAGTCACACTCACAATCTATGACCTGATTGGCAGGGAAGTAACCCAACTTGTAAACAACACAATGCAGGAAGCAGGCTTTAAGTCAGTCCAGTGGAATGCAACAGACATGCATGGCAAGCCTGTGAGTGCAGGAGTTTACATTTACCAGATTAGATCAGCTGGTTTCGTACAAACCAGAAAAATGGTTTTACTAAAATAAAGATGTCATTAGCTAACAAAAAAATTAAATAGTGTTGAATGACGCTAAAATTGGTTTTTATTTAGTCTTATTGGGTTGCATGAGTTTTTTATAAATGCCTCTGCGCTGGAGTTCAAATTTCACTGTATCCGGCGATACCCCAAGATGACGGGCCATTTCACTGAGGTTGGCTTTCCTGTTTTTAAAAAGGCATATTTCGCTAAGTTTTTCAAGTTCATGATCAGTTAATTTTCCCAGTTTATATCGAATCCTGCGGGTAAGTTTTTCAAGCAAATTATTTCTTTGTTTAATTTGTCGTTTAAGTGACTTGATTTCTTCTTCCAACCGAAAGATATGCTGATCTTTAAATGACTTCCAGGGCTCATCAGTCTCAATAAGATTTTCCAGGGATAATTGCTTATCATTCTGGTTTTTTTGGGTACTCGTTCCTGTGGAAAGAAGTTGAAGAATTTTGTCATCATCTAATTTATTTGAGGTAAATATTTCATGCTCATATTTTTCCTGTTTCCATTGTTGATAAATGGACAGACCTCTGTAAGGTGTCCATCTTACCATCTCTTTTGGTAATGACCCTCTGGAACTGAACTGCAAATCAATGAGTATTTCAAGAGATTCATCAATATTCCAAATTTGGTCCAATGTTCTTGGAAATTGCTTCTGACTTAGCTTATATGATTGAAATTTCTTAATGAGGATATCCCTTTTTTGAAGACGAAGCATGAATAAGCCTGTACGAAAATGTCCATCCTTCTCGGCACGTTTCCTTTCTTTGATAGATAAATCAGCCATGGGATATCGTTATTTAATTTGAATCGAATGTGGATTATCGATATTAATTATTTTATCTAATTGTTATTTGATTCCGGATTCATTAATGCGATTTCTTTTTTAACTAAGGTTGGGTTTGGAATCAGTATTTTCCTGTCACCATTCTGAATGGTTGTATAGCGAAGGTCAATATCAATTACTGTGCCTTCAAATCCGCCTACTGAAATGAAATCATTTAACCTGAAGGGATGGTGAATGAGTATCATTGCTCCGGCAATGAGGTTGGAGACTATATCTTTCATGGCAAAGACCCATTTTTGGCTGAATTGACTCATCAATTCCAAAATTTTTGCAAACAATTGATTTTCGTTCATAAATGTAACTTA
>CAJXJG010000324.1 GCA_913054425.1 uncultured Fidelibacterota bacterium | reverse complement strand
AAGGATGGAATTGAAGTGAAGGCGAAAGCCAGGGTTACAGTGCGGACCAATATCCCGGGGTTGGTTGGAGGAGCAACTGATGAAACTATTATCGCTAGGGTTGGCGAGGGCATTGTAAGCGCAATTGGTTCATCGGAAACCTATAAAAAAGTACTGGAAAACCCAGATAATATTTCTAAAGCGGTGCTCGCAAAAGGACTGGACGCAGGTACAGCTTATGAAATTTTATCTATAGATATTGCGGATGTTGACCTGGGGAAAAATATTGGGGCTAGGCTTCAGGCCGACCAAGCAGAGGCGGACCTTCGAGTTGCCCAGGCAAGAGCTGAAACGCGGCGAGCTATGGCAGTTGCTGAGGAGCAGGAAATGAAAGCACGGACTCAAGAGATGCAGGCTAAAGTAGTTGAGGCAGAAGCAGAGGTACCCAAAGCCATGTCCCAGGCATTTCGTGAAGGTAATCTTGGAATCTTTGATTATTACAACATGAAAAATATTAAGGCTGATACAGGAATGAGAGATGCTATATCGGGTGAAGGTGTCAGTGAGTCAACCAAACCTCCTGAAGCTCACAAATAGCGTCGAGTAATTAAGAATTTATAAGTTCACCCAACCATAGGAGTATTTAGTAATGGAAGGAATTGGGTATTGGATATTTCTATTGGCTTTGTATTTGATTTCCACTTTGGCAAAAAAGCGGAAACAGAAAAAAGCATGGGAAACATTAGACAATGAAGAAGAAAATCAAGGAGATACACCATTACAACCTGATTTTATAGAGCAATTTTTTGGAGATTTGGTTCCAAAGGAAGAAAGACCCATTATTTCCGAGGATGAACCTGAACCGGAAGAAGTTTATCCTGAAGAAGAAATTCCCATTGAAACTGAATCCATTCCCTCTGAAGTACAAGCTGATTTGTCCCATTCATCTTTCAAAGCGTTTGAATCCCCTTTTGATAAGAGACATGTGGGAGCATTTTCTCATTGGGATCTGCCCGAGGAAAAACTCGCTGAGGAATCATTGGCAAGCATTTTAGTACAATTGAATGGTAAAACAAATTTAAGGCGAGCTATAATTCTGAAAGAGATTTTAGATAAACCATTGGCATTGCGGAGTCGATCTCATGGATAAATTTCCAGACTTGGAAGGAGTCCTCAGGCCAGCTTAGCGTATACTTTTTGTATCTGTACTTTTAATTCTTTTTCAGTACCATCATTTCTTAGTGTAAAATCTGCCAGATTTACTTTTTCTTCATCACCCCATTGTAGTTCAATTCTTCTCAGAATATCTTCCCTGGTTAGATTGCTATTTTCTAAAACCCGTGCCATTCTATGTTTTATATTAGCTGTAATGACAATGGTATAATCCAGAAGCTTGTTAAGCCCTGATTCAAATATTAAGGCTCCATCTACAATGAAGACGGGGTATATTTTTTTGGATGTAATCTTGTCAAATGACTTATCAATTATCTGGAAAATGTGGGGATGAATAATGGAGTTCAGGATAAATTGATGCTCTTCATCCTGAAAACTGACTCGAGCTAATTTTGCGCGGTGGATTTTATTTTCTCCGTTTAGAATATCTGTTCCAAATTCCGTAATCAGTTCGTTCTGGATAATTTCGGAGGTATCCAGTAGTCGCTTTGCTTCCTTATCAGCATCGAAGATAAAAGCTCCCAAGTCCTTAAACAGTGCACTGGCAGTGCTTTTACCGGTGCCAATCCCTCCAGTGAGTCCAACTTTAAGCATGATTAGGTGAGTGATTTAATGATGCGGTCGGTGATCTCAGGTATTTCTCCGATTCCGTTTATTTCTATCAATAGTTGTTGTTTTCTGTAATAATCAATAAGCGGAGCTGTTTGATCCCGGTAAACCTGCTGTCTTTTGCGGATGATATCTGGAGAATCATCATCCCTTCCTGATTTTTGGCCACGTAAGATAAGTCTTCTGATCAGTTCATCATTATCAGCAGTAAGGTTCACAGCCCGATCCAGTGATTGATTCAAGTCTTCTAGGATGGAATCCAGCCCCCGGGCTTGGGGCAGGGTTCGGGGGAACCCATCCAAGAGATATCCTTTCTTACTTTCATCCAGCCGAAGGCGGTCATTCATCATTTCCAAGAGCAAATCATCGGGGACAAGTTGTCCATCGTTCATGAATGTTTTTGCTTCCCTCCCCCATCTGGTATTGTTTTTTATTTCTTCTCGTAGGAGATCACCAGTGGAGAGGTGTACTATTTTAAAATGGGTTGTTACCCTTTCCGCCTGAGTTCCTTTCCCAACTCCCGGGGGTCCCATAAAAACAAGTCGCATAGATTAATTCCGGTTAAATTAATATTCCTGCGATAGAAGCTGTCATCCAGGAAGCAAGCGCGCCCCCTAACAT
>CAJXJG010000323.1 GCA_913054425.1 uncultured Fidelibacterota bacterium | reverse complement strand
CAAAAACGGAACGGAATGTTCTGCTTTATTCTATTGGCGCTGGATTGAGTTTGTTCTTCTTTAATTGGTGGTATGCCAAAGCTGGGTTTACTTTGGCATTTTTTGCAGTGTTTACTTTTTGCTTGTTTATTCATCAAATTCGTTTCCGTACGATATTGCTAGGTTCTTTAATGTTTGTGTTGTTTGCTTATCCCATAACATTTATATACGGAACAGGTAATGTTCAATCTTTTTTAAAAGGCTACCTTGACATTGGTGAAGCAAAGGAAAGTGTTGTAAATGAGTATCTAACGAATCAGGCGTCTTTTCCAGATACAATGACCACAATTTCCGAAGTGGATCACGTTCAATTTTCTGAGGTGTTTCGCCGAATTCTTTCAAAACCGATGTTCGGCTGGGTGGGGTTGCTGGCTTTTTTTGTGCTGGCGGCATTGCGTTGGAAGGTTTTGCTGCCGTTGTCGCCGATGCTGGCTTTGGGGTTGTTGAGTTTTCAGTCGTCGAATCGGTTTATTATGTATTTGGCACCGTTTATTGGGATTGGATTGGGATGGATACTCAGCGTCGGAATAGAAGGGATGTTTTATTTTTTGACAAGAAACCATGTTGAAGGCAAGGGGAAAAATAAGCCGACGGCTAAGGGAGCTAAAAAGAACGTAAAAATTTCTCATAACGGAAGCACAGATTTTAACGAAGGTACTGGAACACTATGGCAAAAAGTCCTTGAAGCTGATTGGTTTGGTTGGGTGCGTCAAGCAACTCTTTATTTAGGGATGGGGGTATTCTTTTGGTTAATTTCTTCACAGACGGCGATTTCATTTGTACCAGCGCCTTCCATTCATCCAAGAGTATTTGAGACATTTTTGGAAGTAAAAAAACGGGTTTCGGATGATTCGAAATTGCTAACTTGGTGGGACTATGGTCATACTCTTAATGACATTGGCTTCGGAACCTTTCACGATGGGGGTAACCAGGTCCATCCAAAGACTTATTTTATTGCGAGGGGTTTGATTAGTCATGATGGAGAGGAGCTTTATGACATCACGCAGTTTTTGGCAGCTGAAGGCAATGGTGGTATCGCTAAAAATAATACTTCTCCGGAAGCCTTGTTGCGGGCGGTAAGAAATCCTGAATACAAACCCTGGAATCCGATTTATTTGTTTTTTACGGCTGATATGACCGGTAAATATGGAGCGATTTCTAAGCTAGGCAGTTGGGATATTGTTAAGGGAGGGAGCAAACCAAGAGGCTATCAAAATCTGGCCTGTAACAAAATCACCAATGAGGAGATGAATTGCCGGGGTGCAAAGATTGATTTGATAGCTGGAAAAATAAATAATCAGGTTGCTCTTAAAAGGTTGGTATTCATACGTGATGGTCAGGTATTGCGGGAACAGGAGTTTGGACATGCTCAGGGATACACTCTGCAACTGCTGGTATCCGGGCAACGGATAGTGGAGGTGCAGTTGATTGATGAGTTTGTCTTTCTGTCGAATTATAATCAGATGTTTTTGTTGGGAAGATACAGGGAGGACTTGTATGAGGAGACTTATAATGCTTTCCCTTTTTCTCGGCTGTTTCGGTTTAAATTTTGAATAAAGGCACTAAGGCGTAAAAAAGGCACTGAGACTTTTAGCCACGGATAAACAAGTATAACACTGAAAAGGATTACCGTTATGGGTACTAAGGCACTGAGCTTTTGCTACCACTAAAGGCTAGAAAAGAGGTTTACTGTTGTTTGTTCTTTTTAGTGAAATTAATTAAAATGTAGATCATGATCCCCAATGTGTTAAGTCAATCTCTTGGAAACAAGCAACATTTTTAGGGAATGGAAATAAAAAAATAGGTGATAGGGAAAAGGATAAAGGGAAAAGGAAAGCAGAATTAAAATAATTGACTAAGATGAGTTACTTTTAACTTTGGTAACCGCTGATACTCACTGTGAACTTTTTGGGCAAATGGGCCGACACTAAATTATTACATAAGTGAACAATGTGTTTTGAAAAAAATATAAAAATGAAACTACATCCGAAAAACCGATAATGTTACCAATTAATACTTGGAAATTTTTACTTAGCGGAGGAATGGTAGGGCTTTTGCTCAGTTCAGTCCTGATGATGATTGTACTATACCGGCTGAGTCCGAAACTGCAATCAAGGAGACTGAGTTCTCTGAGAGATCAGCACATCGACCCTATCCCACGTTACGGTGGTGTTGCTCTTTTCTGGGGATTTTTAGGTGCATTGTCGCTGGTGTGGTGGTTTCCCTTCGTGCAGCAAGGGTTAGGTTTGCAGTTTCTTTCAGTCAATCAATTGGCTGGATTTTGTATCGGTGGTTTTATGGCTTGGGGGCTTGGATTTGCTGATGACATTTTTCTTCTGCGAGCGC
>CAJXJG010000322.1 GCA_913054425.1 uncultured Fidelibacterota bacterium | reverse complement strand
CCTTCCAGCCATCCCAATATACATCTTCATCATGTTCGGTCTTTTAAATTTAACGCATTCATAAGAACCCTTTCATTTGCCTGGTTTGCAGCCAAAGCTGTCGAAAAAGAATCTTTTGACATTATTCAAAGCCATGAAAAAACCTGGAGACAGGATGTGTATCGCGCTGGCGATGGGTGTCACCGGGAATGGTTGGAACAAAGAAAACGCTTTCTCCCGGCCCTCAAAGGATTTTACCTCTCCTTCAATCCTTTTCACCGATTGATTCTAAAGCTCGAAAAAAATCTGTTCGAATCAGGGCAGTGTAGAAAATTCATTGCTATTTCCCAAATGGTCAAAAACGATATCCTCAAGCATTATCATTGCCCCCCCGAAAATATTTCTGTGGTCTATAACGGTGTCGATCTGGATCGCTTTCACCCAGAAAATAAAAACAGACACAGGCAAAGCGTTAGAAAGGAACTGGGAATTCCAGAAAACGCTGTTCTTATTTTATTCGTAGGATCCGGTTTTGAAAGGAAAGGACTGAAACCCCTGCTTCAGGCAACTCAATATTTGCGCTCGGAAAATTGGAGACTGGTGATAATTGGGAAAGGCAAATGGGACCAGTATCTTCAGTTCGCCCCCGTAAATTTTAGGGGTCAAATTATCTATAAGGAACCGGTTCCGGAAATTGAAAAGTATTATTCCGCAGCTGACATTTTCGCCCTGCCTTCCATTTATGAACCATTTGGAAATGCTAATCTGGAAGCCTTGGCATCAGGGCTCCCTGTCATCACCACCCGCCATTGCGGCGCGGCAGATATCATCCAGCATAAGCTAAATGGCTTGATTGTTGAAAATTCCGAATCTCCTAAAGAAATCGCCGACAATATCAATACTCTTTTTGATCCTACCTTACGCGAATCCATGAGCCAAAACGCCCGCGGGCTGGCTGAACAATTCTCCGTGGGAAAAAATACCCAGGAAATGCTGAAAACTTATCTAGAGATAATCTCCGCACAAAAAAACAAATAAATTTCTCATTTCAACTAGGTCTTGAGGTCTGCCAGGATATTATTAAACAAGTTGGCATAAGTTTGTGCCACTTTTTCCCAGGTGAATCCTTTAAGAACACGATTTTTGCCATTTTCACCATATTCAGTTCTTTTATTTTCGTTTTGCAATAAATCTATAATGGCTGTAGCAATTTCGTTTAAATCGTTCGGGTCAACCAGAATTCCCGTATGGTTATGCTCAACTGCGTCAGGAATGCCGCCACTATCACCACCAACAGCAGCTTTACCCGCATAAGCCGCTTCGAGAAAAGCAATACCAAACCCCTCCACTGCATTCTTGTATTGGCGACTTATCATCGCAAAAATGTCACATTCATAATAACAAGCCGCTACGTTTTCATCAGAGATCGCCCCGGCAAATGTTACGTTCTCACCGAGGCTTAGCTGATTAAACACCAGATCCTCAAGATACTCTTTATCTGGGCCGTCTCCCACCAAGAGATAGTGAGCACTCGGAATTTTTTCCAGTATCTTAGGCAGCGATTTTATTAAATAATCTTGCCCTTTATGTTTAATAAGCCTGGCTACTGTTAAGATGATCTGTTTTCCTTCAAGTTTATATTTTGCGCGAATATCTATATCGGTTTTTTTTATCGGGGTTGCTCCATTATTAATAACAGCAATCAGTGATGGATTTACCCCTAGCTCCTTAAAATGATTAGCAGTGTATGCACTTACGGGAGTAATCGCAGAAGCGCAGTTCATCTTTTTAATGATGTTTTTTCTTTTTTTGGATTGAATCTCATGACCATGCAATGCAACCACAAAAGGTCTGTGCAGAAATTTATTGAGGTGATATGCAAGAGTCAAATAGTTGCCCCTTTGCACTATAAAAATAAGGTCTGCCTTTACCATTTCTATTAAACATTTTTGATATAAATCAAATTTTGAAGAGTACCTTATGATTTTATACGGATTTTTCAAATCAACGGGTTTATGAGCAGGGGACCCAGAGGCAAGCACAGTAATGTTAAAATTCAATTTAGCTAGATGCAAGGCAAGTTGTGATGCGTATGTGGCTAGGCCACCAACCTTTGGAGGGTACGAATTAGCACAAATTAATATTCTGGTCATTTTGGTGGACCAATTCTTTCTTAATTAAAATTGAACGGTTCTCATGCCACCCAAACGACGTTCATTTGAAGATTTAAGATCTTGAATAACAGTCATATTGACTTGCCTCCCAAAAGCCAACCCAGGTTTTCGGAAGCCAGATCAAGCATGTATAGGTTCGTTCTTATAATTCCCTTACCTTGAACCACTTCGCAGATACAAATATTATCCTTCACCTTTAGATTAAACGGAGGACTTGTTAGTACTACACCGCTA
>CAJXJG010000321.1 GCA_913054425.1 uncultured Fidelibacterota bacterium | reverse complement strand
CAACTTTCACTACGCTCAGTACGGATTGAAATCTGGCGCCCACTGTTACTCTCAGGGAGTGCAGGGTTGTCAGAAGGATGACAATAATTATGGCAATAAATAGTTCAGCTGTTGGGCTTTGCTGAAAAAAGGGTAGAAAATGGGCGGCGTATTTAGCGGAGAAAAGTGCAAGTATGGCCACAGATCCACCGCCCGTGACGGTGAGGCACATCCAGCCATAGAGAAAAGCCGGCAACCGGCCGAACACCCGCAGGAGATAGATGAAGTCCCCTCCCGTATGAGGATAACGGGTCGCCAGTTCTGCGGTGCTGAGGGCGCCAAGAAGAGCCATCACACCCCCAAGAAACCATGCAAAAAGAAGCACCCATCCGCTGCCCACGGATGCAGCGGCATAGCCAGGCAATAGAAAGATACCGGAACCAACCATAACCCCTACCACCATTGCTGTTGCGTCAAAAGAGTTCAGAACACGGGGAGAAGTCTTTGTTAAATCAGGAGTAATAGATCCTCTCCATTACCGGTACTGCCATTGGTTCCCAAGACATCCTGAACACTAATTCATAGATGATAAGTCCTAAAAAATTACTACTTATATTTATCAGTTAATGAAATTTCTTCCACCATCCCCAGAAAATAATCATCATAAATTGATTCAGTAAGCCAGTCTTTTTCCGGTTCAATTTCATCAAAATTCAATTTCTTCCACCAATATTTATTTCCCCCGTCCCATTTATAATTATTGGCTTTCAGGGTGTCTTTTTTTAGAAAGGGACTTTTAAGGGCCTTCATTTTATAATAGGGTTTCCCGGCATTTTTGATCAATTCCACAATTGGATGGTCTTCAGTATAATGGGGATGAGTTACCAGGTGGATAAGGGCATCTACATCATTCATCGCCCGATGAGAATCATAATAGAACCCATGCCAGAAGCATAAGAGCTCCTGTTTCCCATTTGAAAAATTCCTTCCGGACCAATCAATATCTTCCAATGAACAGGCCCATATTTTCCTGGGGGAGACAGAAGAATTCCCATCAATGAACGCCCTGTCGAAGGAAGCGTTGTGGGCAACGATCACATCCGCTTTTTCAATGATACTGTTTACCTGGTTCCAGTCAATCGATTTGCCCTTTACCATTTCATCAGTAATCCTGTTTACCAGGAAGGCTTCCTCCTTGATGGGAATCGTGGGCTCATTATAAGATTCGTAGGTATCCGCTATGGAAACAATGGAACAAGACTCAAGGTCAAACAGGATTGTTTTCAGGGCGATTTCGATGATTTCGTCTCCGGTCCTGTCCTTCCCGGTTGTCTCCACATCCAGGAAGCATAGTCTTTTCTGATTCGGTGTTTCAATTCCAAAATCATCGCCGGCACTGGAAGACAGCCCCTCACCGGCATACTTATAAAGGACTACCTTGTCATCAATTTTTTCAACAGTGGAAATAAAGGACATAATTTCCTAGTCCTGAATTTTCCGGTTCACCATTGCCTGGATAGAATCTTTCATGTAGGGCGTAACGATGCTATGACATTTGTCTTCATCCAGGTGGGCAATTATCTGCTTAGAGACAGTAATGCTGTAATACTCTTCCAGCAAATACCTGTAAAAGGAGAGCTGGAGAGCATAATGATTGAAATTACAGTCCTGGATATCCCTGGTTATAGGGCTGGTCCCCACTTTCCCCCGATAGGATTCCGTTTGAATTTTCTTAGTCGACTTCCAGTCAATCACTTCATAGCTGCCGGTCTTCAGGTCATGGGCCAGGATGTCTATTGTCCCTGCAATCTTTAATTCCATGCTGTACACCATCACCTCAGAAAAGATCTCAAAATCCGATTTCATTTTGAATTGTTCCAGCCAGTTCAATCCAATCTTTGCTTTCGGCTCGGAAGGGGTTATACCCTTATAAATGAACAGCTCAATCTCCTCATGAATCCGGGTCCCTAGCCGGGAAGATTCATCCCATTTACCCATGAGCTCTTCAACAGTCATGCCGCTGTACCGGGGATTGTGCGCCACCAGGTTTTCAGCAATCTTGGGGGCATCAAAAGTCTCAAAATGATCATCCACTACGGAGGTGACGCTTTGAAACTCCGCCTCAGGATAGTCCTTATGGGAGTAGGTATGGGTTTCCTTATCTAGATTGAATTGGGGATCTTGCAGTGAATTCATTTTCTTTTTTTCCACAAATTTTGGTGTCCAATCTACCCCTGCAAGGCGCAGAAAATCGATAATATTTCACCTGCCCCCTACTTATTTATAAAGAGGTGGATTATTTGTATTGTGCCCCATTCTTGACTACTTCGATAGAGAATTTTGTTTTGTAAACAATCACAAAATAATTTGCACTTCCTGGGAACAAAAGGGTAGCCAGGATTGTAAAGAA
>CAJXJG010000320.1 GCA_913054425.1 uncultured Fidelibacterota bacterium | reverse complement strand
TATTTTCCTCGATATCCTTTTCTTCAGTGGTTTCAACATTTTCTATTATAATTTTCTTTTCGGAAACCTCATGAATCATATTCAGCTTTATAAGCTCACCAATTTCTTTTTCCAATGTTATTTCATCTCCAGGGCTGTACCCCATATGGCGCTTAAAAATTGTACCATCTGTATTTACTAATAAAAGAAATGGTAATACTTTCCCACCCGCTTTTCTTATAAATTCCGATTTAGGATCCATCAAGATCTCAAAAGAATATCCCCGTGATTTTACAAAAGATTTTACTTTGGATAAACTTCGTGGAGTATCCGTATTTATGCTAACGACCTGGAATCCAGACTCAGCGTATTTTTTATTAAACTTGTCCAGGTATTTCATCTCCTTGATGCAGGGAGCACACCAGGTTGCCCAGAAGTTGATTAATATGGGGCCATCTTCTAAAAATGATGAAACATCAGTTGATTTACCATTAAGCATTTTTAATGACATTTTAGGTAATTTATTTTCAATTTCTACTTTTGCTCCAATCTGTGCAATAAAGACCAAATAAAATATTATGAGCATCATTTTTTTCATAATCAACTGCTGCCCAAATTAAACGGTTTTAAATAGTTACCTAATTCAGTTTCAGGGATGAACTTCAAACTTACTTTTCCAAGCTGGTGGATTTTATCAAGGTTCATGGTAAAAGTATAATCAACCGAGATATTGACTGTTTCCATAGCAATTTGAAGCGACCATCCGCCTACAGTAAAATCAATCAATGGAGAAAAATGGTGTGTGGGGATAAACAGGACATTTTTACTGGTTTTGGAATGCCAGTATGCCTCAGGAGTGTCTACAATAACGACGACGATTTCACCTTCATCATTAAAAAATCTCACAACCGGGATTACCCGATGAGCCCCTGTTCTCAACCGTTCTCTTAAATCAGCGGGGAAATTGAATTTCTCCTTATCAAACATAAAAACCGTGAAAGATCCCTCCTGCCTTAAACCAGAATAAGGAAGAGAGGTGAGCATGTCCTTTATTATATGTTCTTTTAACGAATACGTCACCGGTAAAACAACATTCATCTGATCATCATTTTCAGTGTCATATTCAAACCTTGGTTTGCTCAGCCTAACTTTGTAGGGTGATGTGGTCAAATTTTCCAGCACCTGGATTAACATCCGGGTATTTATATCATTTTCCGGATTCTCCTGTTCCTGATTGTTCACATTCAAGTCCAATACCCACTCACCGGTGATATCCGGATCAGTCTCAGGAGGTATTTCTTTCGCGCCGATAACAAGGTCCATGGATTCTTCCAGAAGATCAATTCCACGGTCAATGGACTTCGTTAACTCGTAGGCACGTTGGGGCATTTCCTTCGTTACATATTGTGACGTAGATGATGTTAACACTTTGGAATCCTTTTTGACTTCTTTTTTGATCGGTAATAATGGCATCAGCATTGTATGTACGGTTTCAACCAGGCGATGACTCAAAGAAGAAATATCTTGATGACTGCCTGTGAAATTCCGTTTATCTAATTCCTCCCAGTTGGCAATATCAACCAGTTGGAGTCCTATGTTCACTTCATCCTGTATACGGTCAAATTTTCCCAGCAATAAAATGTCTCGTGACCGCCGGCTGGCCCTCCGGAGCAGGGTACGGTTATTCATCACCCTTTCCAGGTCTGACTGGTTTCTTAATTTTATATCATTGTTCTTGATAAATTCTTCCCGGATTAAATCAGGAAAACCATCCCGCAACCATTCCACAGCTTTATCATCTTGGATGTTGTCAAATTTTATGAGATAGAGGTTGATTTTAGGTTGAGCGAAACCAATACTGAGGACAAGCGCCATCGTAAACAACAATTTGAGCCTATTTTGAATTCTGTGGAACATAATAATGAAAGTAACCCGATTTAACTGTGTGTTTCCATACTTTATTTTCACAAACATAATTTCATTTATTGTCTTTTTGCTGTCTGTTCTCGATCTTTTTCCAGGAATCCCGAAGAGCTACAGTACGGTTGAAGATTAGATGAGCCGGGGAAGAGTCCACAAAATCAACACAGAAATACCCCTGACGTTCAAACTGGACTGTAACACTTGGATCTGCGTCCTTCAGAGAGGGTTCAACCTTACAATCAGTTAACACCTGCAAAGAATCAATATTGATATCTTTTTTGAAATCACCATCCCTGCCCGGATTGGGGACAGAATATAAACGATCATATAGACGAACCTCAGCATCTAAACAATGTTTGGCTGAAACCCAATGTATCGTTCCTTTTACTTTCCGTCCATCGGGGGCAGACCCGCCTTTCGTTTCCGGATCGTAGGTACACCGAACCTCAATCACATGCCCGTTCTCATCCTTAATGACCTGAGTACAGGTGATAAAGTAA
>CAJXJG010000319.1 GCA_913054425.1 uncultured Fidelibacterota bacterium | reverse complement strand
AGCAGACAGAAAATATAAGGTTCAGTTCTGTAGATTGCCAGACTCAAGGGTTGCAGATGAGATACACCATTTCATGGAGCAGGGATTCAGTTATGAAGAGATCTTTGATGCAGCCTTTGGACTGGATTCTATTCCTGAACGCAGTGTTGATTTTTTTTCCGAGGAAGATCCTCATATTGTTGAAAAAATATTTTCTGAGAAATTAGAAAAAGATGAAGTGTTGCCACCTTTTAAAGCAAATGACGGATCCTACCTGTGGATAAAGGTTAAAGGCTGGACCAAAACTCCGGCGATCACAGCCTCATCCCAAAAAGTTATTCGTCAGGATATCGATGAAAAATTAAATCGATTGGAGGCAATCCGAAAATATAATGAGTATACTGCCGGTCTCATGTCAGGGAAAAAAATGGAACTGAACGAAGATGCATTTTCAATGTTTTTAGAAGTGGCTTCAAACTATTATTTTGGCTCTGTAAATGATAATAAATTGATAGAGATTATCTTGAACATCGATGAAGAAATTGTCGAAAAACCGGATTTTGATACAATGAAATCCGATGACATAAAAATGCCTTTCATGTATTTTGATGAGAGGACATGGTCAATCGGAGAGATCCAGGAATTAATTGATTCACATCCTCTGGTTTTCAGAAAAAAAAGGATCAAGAAGGATGAATTTCCTAAACAGTTAAAGTTTGCACTTGCTGACCTCATGAGAGATCATTACTTAACTGCAGAAGCATATAAAATAGGATATGATAAGCATGAGTCCGTATTGCTGGAGAAATATCTCTGGGAAGATCATTTATATGCCTCCCTGAAGAAGGAGCAGATTCTGGAAGAAAAAGGATTAAGCGTCGAAAATGATAGAGATTATTTAAACGTGATGGGTGATTATATAGGGATGCTGCAAAAAAAATATTCAGACCAGATCATGATTAATTTTCGACAGTTTGATAAAATCAATTTGTCCCATATAGATATGGTTGCGCTTAAACCGTCTGTTCCCTACAGTCATCCTGTTCCCTCTTTTCCTGTTTTGACGCAGGATCACAGTATCGATTACGGAAAAGAAATCTTACTATCTATGCACCGATGATAACAATTGAAAAAAATACTCTTCAACTATTAATCATACTTGCAATCCTATTTTCTTTTAGTTGTAGTGAAGACATTAAGAGTGCGGGATGCACTGATGCTGGTGCCTGCAATTATAGCATGTCAGCAGAGACAGATGATGGTAGCTGTGTCTATACAGGTGATGTTGGAACGGAATTTGAGAATTTCTGTAATTGTCAAGGAGATGCACTTGACTGCACCGGACTGTGCGGTGGTAATTTTGAAAAAGATAGCTGCGGAGACTGCCGAAATTTGGACGATGATAAATGGAATAAATTTTGTACCGGGTGCACGGATACGGCTGCACTTAATTATGACCCGGATGCTACGATTGATGCCAACTGTGTTTATGATGACTTTGCTGATGCGACCCAGTGGGAGCTTGTGTGGAATGACGAGTTCAATCTGAGCGACATAGACCAATCAAAGTGGAACCATGAATTGTGGGGACCGGGAATGGTAAACGATGAACTTCAGGCATACACTGACAGGTCGATCAATTCCTATATTGAAGACAGTTGCCTTGTAATAAGAGCATTACATGAAAACTATAATGAGGCAAATTATACATCAGCACGGATGAATTCAGCCGGTAAGGGAGACTTTTTATATGGCAAAATAGATATTAAGGCAAAACTTCCCTCCGGAGATGGAACCTGGCCGGCGATCTGGATGCTCCCGACAGATTGGGTATATGGTGGATGGCCCGAAAGCGGAGAGATAGATATTATGGAGCATGTGGGCTGCAATCTTAACTGGGTCAAGGGTTCTATTCACACAGAAGATTGCAATTGGAATGATGGTTGCCCGGACCAGTCTGCAGGGGGTAATGGACAGGAGCATTATGTACCGGGAGTATCAGATAATTTTAATATTTACAGCATTGAATGGTCTGCATCAAATATTCGTTTCTTTGTCAATAATGAAAACTACTGGACATTCACGAATATTGGGACGGGTTGGGAAATGTGGCCTTTTGATCAAGATTTTCATATTATTTTAAACCTTGCAATAGGAGGTAATTGGGGGGGGATATGTCCAATTGATAATTCAAGTTTTCCCCAGGAGATGAAAGTGGATTTTGTTCGTGTTTATAAGAGTATAAATGAATAATTCTTACTATCTGCTATGGTTCCCAGATAAATGTTGACAAGGACTGAGATGGAATGGAATGATTAAAATACATATTATTCCAGTTTATTTTGTAAGTAACGGTATTCCAACTGGGATTTAATGTATCCATCACAAGAGAACCATCCTAATTTTGAAAGGCAACCGTTTCAAACACACTTTC
>CAJXJG010000318.1 GCA_913054425.1 uncultured Fidelibacterota bacterium | reverse complement strand
TTTCCCCAATTAGATGCCGGTACTTTATGGGGTACATTGTTCTTTTTTCTGCTTTTTATGGCTGCGCTTACATCAGCGATATCTATCCTGGAAGTCGTCACTGCTTACTTTATCGATCAAAAAGGGTGGACCAGGAAAAAAGCGACTATTCAATTTGGAATAATCATAACAATCGTGGGTGCTTTTTGTTCGTTTTCCCTGGGTGGAGGAATTAATATTACATCATTTCTCGGCATGCCATTTTTTGATTTTATGGATTACTTATCCTCTAAATACATGCTTCCCATTGGTGGAATGCTCACAGCAATATTTGTATTGAAAAAATGGCGTGTCCCAAACTTTTTTAACGAATTGAAAAACGGATTAAAAATCATAAACTTGTCTGAAGGGACAGTAAAAGTGTTGTTTGAGGTTTTGATTTTATTTTTACTCTCCATTGCAGCAGCAGTGGTTGGTTTCATTATTCTTGGTGAAATTTTAGATGTCCTTTTTGGAATAAAACTGATCCAATGATCATTGCCCGCATAGTCCCGTCTGAATCTGCTGCATATAAAACGCTTTCGGTGTTTTTTGAAAAATTTGATGGTTTCATGAAGTGGAAACCGTTGTCCTGGTTTGGGTTTTGGACTTTGTTTGCGGCAGGAATGGCTGCGTATTCCGGACATCATGATCGTTTTTTATTTTGGGATTTTTCACGATGGTTCATTGGCATCATATCGCTCATTCTCATTACAACATTATCCATATTATTTTTGATTAAAAAGGAATTAATCCGATATGGGCAGGAACAAATAATGAGTTCAACATTTATGGTCCATTTTTTATTCAGTGCAGGTATTTTTCTGATTGGATGGGGTGGGAATCTAATGATCGGTGTACCTCATGCTGTTCCTTATATATTGGCTTATATGGCGATATTTATTATTTATGGGATTCCAATTCGCCAGGATGAGGATACAGGCGAAAAGACCGTGATTTCCAATGATAAACGCAGGAAATACTCTTTGGGTGCATCGGTTTTGTTGATTGTGTCAACAGTAATTGGTTTTGCATTGGATGATCCTGTAATAAGTACCGCATCTGCAGTTGCATTCCCATTTCCCTTTGTTTCTTTTCTCATGAAGCATGGTCGGCATGTTCAGCGTGCGAGGGTCTTTCCTATTTTAATAATGGCTATGTTTGTAGCAATGCGGCAAGGGTGGTTTTTGATTCCTTTGTTTCTTCTTTTTTATTTTTTGCGTTATTACCATTATTTTCGCTACGGGATAGTATTTCCGACATTTTCGGTTGATCATAAAAAAGGTTAAAACAAATAGCTATGATACAAATAGAGGAAAATAAATGTGATTTTTGTGGCTGCTGTGTAGGTGTATGCCCGGTAGATTGTATTGAAGTGATGGAATCTGTAATTGAGATTGATGATGAAATTTGTATTGATTGTGATCTGTGTGTTTTTATTTGTCCAATTGATGTATTAAGCAGTGTGGCAACAGCAACAGTTTGATTGCATCGTAGTTGGAGGTGGACCAGCCGGTACCACTTTTGCTCAAGTTGCTTCACGTGGTGGCCTCTCGGTTCTTGTCCTTGAGAAGGACAGGGATATTGGTATGCCCGTGAGATGTGGGGAAGCTATCAGTGATAAAGGTTTGCGTTATTTTCATGATCCTGATCCTCGTTGGATTCAATCAACCATAGATCGAATTAAACTCACAGCTCCCAATGGAACGGAAATTGAATTTGATTTGAATGATAAAGGGTACATTCTTGATCGAAGGATTTTTGATTATGATTTAGCTCATATGGCTGCCCAGGAAGGTGCAATGATTGTTACCAAAGCATACGTAAATGGATTGATTATTGAGAATGAAACCGTATGTGGAGTTAAGGGAAATTACTTGAACTCACCATTTGAAATACAAGCAAAAATTGTAATTGGCGCCGATGGTGTGGAAAGTCGAGTTGGTCGTTGGGGAGGACTTCGGACGCAGGTAAAATTAAAAGACATGGAATCAGGTATTCAGAAAACCGTTTCAGGTATTGAGGTTCAATCCAATAAATTTGAGTTTTATTTGTCCCGAAAATGGGCGCCCGGTGGTTATTTGTGGGTATTTCCAAAAGGTAACAGGTCTGCAAATATTGGTTTGGCGATTTCCGGCTATTATGCGAAAGAGGGGAAATCAGCACAGAAATTTCTTGATGAATTCCTGCAATGGAAATATCCTGAATGTTCAGTTTTAACAACAGTGGTTGGAGGTATTCCGGTTGATAAAACACTGAAATGCATGGTTGGGGATGGTTTGATGTTGGTTGGTGATGCAGCGCATACGGTAAATCCAATGACCGGAGGGGGGATAAGTTCTGGGATGATGAGCGGGATGGCTGCTGCAGAAACCGCGATTGAACTTTTGCAAAAAAAGAA
>CAJXJG010000317.1 GCA_913054425.1 uncultured Fidelibacterota bacterium | reverse complement strand
ATTAAAACTATCACCTGCACCTGTTGCATCTACTGTTTCCACAGTTTTTCCTTGAATTCTGTGGTGACTTTCTTCAGTCGCCAAAAGAACTCCCGCAGGTCCAAGTTTTAAGGCTACTAATTTTGCACCGTTTTTCAAATAAAAGTCGACAATGTCAGTTGGTTCTCTTAAACCAGTCAGTAGAATTGAGTCTTCTAAACTTGGGAAAAGAAAATCAGAAAAAGGAATAGTTTGTTGAACTGTTTCCCTTGCTTGTTCTAAAGACCAAAGTTTCAATCTAAGATTCGTGTCATATGAAATGAGAACCTTGTTTTCAGTAGCAATCTGAATGGCGGCATTTACAGTATCGTTGGAGGAAGGACTTATTGCTTGACTGATTGCAGAAATGTGTAAAACTTTGGCAGAGGCGATGTAAGTATTGGGCAAATTTTCAGGAGTTATTTGGCTGGCGGCTGAATCTTTCCGAAAATAACTAAAGTTATGACCACTTGTATCATGTGTCACAAAATATATGCCAGTTGAGGCATCTTGAACTTTACTGACATGGGCGTGATTAACTCCTTCTTTTTGCCATAATTCTAGTAATTGATCCCCAAAAAGGTCATTCCCGACTAAACTTAAGAATCCTGCTGCACTCCCTTGTCTGGCAATAGATACAGCAACATTAGATACATCCCCTCCAAAGCTGGAATAAAATAAGCGCGGATCTTTTTCAGGAAGCTGGTTCATCTCAATGAGGGCTTCTCCTAGACAAACAATTTCTGGAACCATTAGAAAATTTTATGATGAATATTTTGTTGCTTGTTGTATTATCTCTAAACTGATTTCCAATATTTTTCTGCGTTCTCCCTGTTGAATAAGTGTTTCATTGACCAACACTCCACCAAGTCCGACACAGATTGCCCCGCTTTCTAAATACTCCTGCACTTCGTTCGGTTTGATTCCACCTGTGGGGATTAGAGGTACTCCAGTAAATATTGAAGATAATGTTTTGATATAAGTTGAGCCCCCCATAAGACTCACTGGGAAAATCTTGACCGCATCAGCTTCTGCTTCCATTGCTAAATGCAGTTCAGTAGGAGTACAGGCGCCCAAAATACATGGAATATCATATTGATGACAAATAGCAGGTAAGTCGGAAACTACACAAGGTGAAACAATATATTGAGCTCCGGCTTCAATACATTTTTTGGCTTGCTTAACAGAAGTCACCGTTCCAGCACCTATCAAAGCATCGGTTTTTGAGATAAGACGAGCAATTATCTTAATGGCATCCGGTGTAGTAAGTGTGATTTCAAAAGTTCGAAATCCTGCTTCACTCAACCATTGAACAGCAGTTACAGCATTTTCGGCCACCTTAGTCCTAATTACAGGAATGACTCGTAACTCGGACAATTTGTTCAAAATCATTTTAATTTCGGGCATACTGATTACCAGTCAATTGGTTAATGTTTCCACTAGCAGAAACAGATAATAAGTTTAAACGTAGCACTAGGTGAAATTTAGAAGAGTATTGTGCCATTGTATAAAAATAGTTCAGTCAGCTATTATCAAAAAGAAAAAGTTACCAATTCCACATTGTACCATCCTCCAACCTGTTGACAGGCAGATAAGAGCGCTTGTAAGGATATTTTGCGGCAAGTTTCTCATTTATATCAACGCCATGTCCTACTGCCTCTCCGGGATACATATAGCCGTTCTGGAAAGAATATGAGTGTGGAAATACTGCGTTCGTTTCTTCCGAATGTCGCATGTATTCTTGAATGCCAAAATTCGGAACCCATAAATCAAAATGTAAAGCAGCTCCCATACAAATAGGTGAAAGGTCAGTTGCACCGTGGCAACCTGTCCGTACATGGTAAAGAGAAGCGAAATCAGCAATGCGTCTTAGATGCGTGAGACCTCCTGCATGTACTACAGTTGTCCTAATATAATCTATGAGTTGTTCTTCAATCAATTGTTTACAATCCCAAATTGTGTTGAAAATTTCTCCTACAGCAAGAGGTGTGACAGTATTTTGTCGAAGGATGCGGTAGCCTGCCTGATTTTCAGCCGGAACTGCATCTTCCAGCCAAAACAGTCGAAACGATTCTAAATCCTTTCCCAAACTTGCGGCTTCAATCGGAGTTAGTCGGTGGTGAACATCGTGTAATAAATGTGGTTCGTTTCCATAAACGGTTCTTATTTTTTCAAAAAGTTTTGGAAGATTGTCCAGATATTTTGTGGTAGACCATTCATTTTCAGTAGGTAAATCTGAATCAGCTGGTTCGTAAAACATTTTATCTTTTGATACTCCGTAAGTACTTTTCAATCCAGGAATGCCAGTTTGCGCTCGGACTGCGTGATAACCCGCGTCCAAATATTTTCCTACCTCTTCGACTGTCTCCTCAATACTGTCCCCATTCGCATGACCATATACCATAA
>CAJXJG010000316.1 GCA_913054425.1 uncultured Fidelibacterota bacterium | reverse complement strand
AATCAATAATCTAAAAAACACAGCACATTTATAGCACACATTCAATATTCCTCCTTGTGAGATTGTGTATTGCTAATCCGTCAGGGTATAACAATCCTGCGCAGGTTCAAATCCTGCACTCTCCGCCATTTTATCGATGAGATAAAAACAAAAGCCTTGCTTAGTTGCAGGGCTTTTTTTGTGAAATATGATGATAGACAGGTGAGATTTGGGGTTTTTGCTTTCTGATAGTATATGTAATATTTATGGATTTACGTTCAATACTGTTTAAATTGTCCATCTAGAATTCAAATAAAAAGGCTATGCCAGTCCATTTCATTCATTAATAACTAAGGATTATCAATGTTAAAGAAAATATTCTCAATGATCATTACTATCCTGTTACTACAGGAGTGTGCAAATACAATCAATCAAGGGTCTCAAGATACATCACCTGCTCTGAATTCAAAACCGGATACAATTCCTGATGTAGAATTATCTTCTAATTATATTCCTCTTGAAGATTTTTTCAAAAATCCTGAAAAAACAGCTTATAAAATATCTCATGATGGAAAGATGGTAGCCTTTATGCAGCCATGGGAAAGTAGAATGAATGTGCATATTCAGACTATTGGCAGTGATGAAATTACCCGCCTCACTAGCGCCACTGAAAGAGATATAGCAGGTTATCTATGGCTGGGTAACAATCGCATTGGATATATTCAGGATACCGGCGGAGATGAAAATTTTCGTTTATTTGCCATTAACATAGATGGAAGCAATCAGGCCGATTTAACACCCTTTGATAGTGTTCAGGTCCGCATTGTTGATGATTTGGAAGATATACCTGAAGAAGTCTTAATTGGTATGAACAAGAGGGATCAGAGGCTCCATGATGTTTACAGACTGAATGTGATAACGGGTGAAATGGAAATTATTGCAGAAAATCCTGGTAATATCAGTGGATGGCAGACTGATCATGATGGTAAATTACGGTTGGCATTTACCGCTGATGGTGTCAATACGTCTATGCTTTACCGACTTACTGAACAGGATACTTTCCGTGTCATATTAACAACAGATTTCCGTGAAGAAGTAAATCCCATGTTTTTTACTTTTGATAATAAGAACCTTTATGTATCGTCCAATAGAAATCGTGATAAATCAGCCCTTTATATATTTGATATTGAAACAGCAACCGAAACTGATTTGATTTTTGAACATAATGAAGTTGATATAAGTTGGGCCATGTATTCAAAGAAGAGGAAGGTTCTTACGGGAGTTTCCGCATATACATCAAAAATGGAGTATAAATTCTTTGATGAGTGGCGGGAAAATCTTCAAAAAGATCTCGAGTCTCAATTACCAGGAGTGGAAGTCCGTTTATCTGACCTGGATGACAATGAAACAATGGCACTGGTTCGTACTTTCAGTGATAAAACGCGAGGTGCTTATTATCTTTATAATACAGAAACAAAAGAATTAAATAAATTAGCGGATATTTCTCCCTGGCTGGATCCGTCAAAAATGGCAGACATGAAACCTATTTCATATAAAAGTCGCGATGGATTAACCATTAATGGTTATCTGACCTTACCTAAAGATTCTAATGGTAAAAACTTACCGGTGGTTATTAATCCTCATGGCGGACCCTGGTCTCGGGATTACTGGGGGTTCAATTCAGAGGTTCAATTTTTGGCAAATCGTGGTTATGCAGTATTACAAATGAACTTCCGTGGTAGTACAGGCTATGGTCGTGAATTTTGGGAAATCAGTTTCAAGCAATGGGGTAAAACCATGCAGGATGATGTGACAGATGGTGTACATTGGCTTATTAATGAAGGTATTGCAGATAAGAATAGAATTGGAATTTATGGAGGCTCCTATGGTGGATATGTAGCTCTTGCAGGCGTTGCTTTTACTCCTGACCTTTATAGTTGCGCGATTGATTATGTTGGAGTGTCTAATTTATTTACGTTTATGGAAACAATCCCTCCGTATTGGGAACTCTACAAAAAGATGTTTTATGAAATGGTAGGCCATCCAGAGGATGATAAAGAACTTATGATGTCATCATCTCCATATCATCATGCAGATAAAATTGTTGCACCACTTTTTGTTGCACAAGGTGCAAATGATCCTAGGGTAAAAAAATCTGAATCTGATCAAATTGTTGAAGCCCTCAAATCTAGGGGTATTGATGTTCAATATATGGTTAAAGATAATGAAGGACATGGTTTCCGTAATGAAGAAAACCGTATGGACTTTTATAATGCCATGATAGAATTTCTGAATAAACATATGAATTAGAAACAGTGATTTATCAGCCATTTGTAATTACATCTTAGTGGGCTGTTTGATTTTATCCTGTCCCTTCTGAAAACCGTATTCAACCGATTTATAAAATCAATAATCTAAAAAACACAGCACATTTATAGCACACATTTGATAAAC
>CAJXJG010000315.1 GCA_913054425.1 uncultured Fidelibacterota bacterium | reverse complement strand
TCACCCATGCGTGTGCGTGGATCCCAGACATTTGCTTCTACTTCTCGAAAAAATTTACCGTCTTTCATCATTCGTGCACATCCGGTCTTGTGATGCTCCAAGTTAATCCACCCACCATAGCCATACTTCTCTTTACAATCTGGCCATTCTTTAGGCAAAATGTGGGTGTGTATGTCTATTTTCAAGTTTCGATACTAGCTGGGAGGTTCCTGGATGGCACTGCAATGATCACATGTTCGGGCTTCTATATTATCCCAATATTTTCCAAACAGGGGAGGAAGTTGTTCAACAATGTCTTCTAATTGAAAAAATTCTTCGTACAAAAGATTATCACATACATCACAATACCATTGAAAACCATCTAATGAACCTTTTTCTCTAATGTATTCGATTACAAGTCCCGCTGTATTTGCAAGCCGTTGGGGAGAATGAGGAATATTTTTCGGCAATAGAAATATTTCCCCCTCCTTAATGGGAACATCCATCTTTTTACCTTCACTCATGATCTTCAAGATCATATCTCCTTCGATCTGGTAGAAAAATTCCTCTATGGGATCCACATGATAATCTTTGCGCGTGTTTGGACCACCAATTACCATTATCATAAAATCGGTATCCTTATACACCACCTTATTTCCTACGGGTGGTTTTAGCAGGTGGCGGTTGTCTTCAATCCATTGCTTGAGGTTTAGCGGAGGGTTTAAAGCCATAAAGCACTCCTTTAATCAGTTGATGCAACACATTTAAGTTCGATGGCAATTGGTGTGGGCAGTGCCGTTATTTCAACCGTGGTACGAGCCGGTTTATTATCCTTGAAGTAATCACCATAAATCTTATTAAATGTGTCAAAATCTTTTTTCATGTTTGTTAGAAAAACAGTGATGTCCACAAGTTGGTCCCAGCTCGAACCAGCATCTTCCAAGATCATTTTCACATTATCAAACACAGACCGGGCCTGTTTCTCAATATCATAGGACAGAATCTTTCCGTCTTCATCCAATTCCACGCCTGGAATTTTTAAAGAGCCCTTTTTACGGGGTCCAACCCCTGAAAGGAAGAGAAAGTTATTTACTTTTTTTACATGGGGATAGGGTCCAACGGGATCAGGTGCTCTTTCTGATAGTATTGATTCGTTCATCAGTCCTCTGCTTTAATGCATACGGTTTTTGCTTCCGTAAAAAACCGCAATGCTTCCTCACCACCTTCACGACCCAAACCGGAATTCTTCATCCCACCGAAAGGCGTTCTCAAATCCCTTACCATCCAACAGTTAATCCATACTACACCCGACTCTATTTTACTGGCTACTCGCTCCGCTTTTTTTAAATCGTTTGTCCAGATTGAAGCAGATAATCCATACTCAGTTGCATTTGCAATTTCTACAGACGCTTCCTCACTAGAAAAGGGAATTAAAGTTACAACTGGACCAAAAATTTCTTCCTGATTTGTTCTACATTCCGGACCAAGGCCTTCAATAATAGTCGGTGAAATAAACCACCCGTTTTTACAGCGACTGTTTACCAAAAATATTTCTCCCCCTGCCAGGATGCTTCCTCCTTCATCTTTAGCGAGCTGAATATAATTTTTCACTTTTTCAAGGTGTGCTTCGGAAATGAGAGCTCCTAAATCTGATTCCTTGCTCATGGGGTCGCCAACAATCAGCTGGTTAGTCCGGGCAATAAATTTATCACGAAACTCTTCATATATTTTTTCTTCAACAAGAATCCTAGAGCCACATAAACAAATTTCTCCCTGATTTGAAAAAGATGATCTTAGGGTCGTTTCTAACATTCTTTCGAAGTCACAATCAGAAAAAATTATATTGGGATTCTTACCTCCTAATTCCAGAGACAACTTTTTGAAGTGAGGAGCAACTGCTCTACTTATTATTGCACCAGTTTTAGTACCGCCTGTAAAGGATATTGCTTTTATTCCCGGGTGAGTTGTAATGGCTGATCCAGCTTCTGGCCCACTTCCGTGGATTATGTTCAGTACTCCATCTGGTAGTCCTGCCGACTTAGAAATACGCCCTAATTCTTGCGCGGTAAAAGGAGTCAGTTCAGATGGTTTTCCAATAACACAATTACCCGTGGCTAATGCTGGAGCAATTTTCCATGAAAAAAGATAGAGCGGAAGATTCCAAGGGGAAATACACCCCACTACACCAAGAGGTTCGTAATTAATCGTGTTTGAACCAAATTCTTTAGATTCAAATTTTTGACCGTTAAATTTTCTGACCATATCCGCAAAAGTATGAAAATTTGAGATGGCACGCGGGAGATCAACCGAACGGGCAAGAGAAACCGGTTTCCCGGTATCGCGTGACTCTGCTGCAGCCAAAGTATCAAAATCGGCTTCTATGCCATTAGCGATTGCATCTAGGATATCTGCACGCTCATCTACGGGCATTTGTGACCAGGATGGAAATGCTGACTGTGCTGCA
>CAJXJG010000314.1 GCA_913054425.1 uncultured Fidelibacterota bacterium | reverse complement strand
GCTGCAGAAGGAGGAATGGAACGCGTCCCCGCAGATTATCTCGGTATGCTGGCGACAATTATTAATGCCATCACTCTGCAGGATGCACTGGAAAAAGTCGGTTGTGAAACGAGAACATTATCTGCTATTACAATCTCTCAATTAGCTGAACCGTATATAAGGAGAAGGGCACTGCGACACCTTGAAAAAGGAAGAATAGTCATTATTGCAGGTGGTACGGGAAATCCCTATTTTTCTACAGATACTGCCGCTGCTCTCAGAGCGACTGAATTGGGTGCGGATATAGTTTTGAAAGGGACGAAGGTTGATGGTGTTTATGATAAGGATCCAGTTAAACATGATGATGCAAAGAAATATGATATCCTATCATTCCAAAAAGTTATCGAGGATGGACTTCGCGTTATGGATTTGACAGCAGTAACACTTTGTAAAGAGAATAATCTCCCCATCATCGTCTTTGCAATAAATAACGCCGGTTCACTTTTAACTGTTGTCCAAGGTAATAGTATCGGAACATTGATAAAGGATTAATTGTGGATTTAAAAGAAAGTTGTAATGATGCAAAAAGCAGGATGGATTCGGCGGTGGAGCACTGCAGAAATGAACTATCTCAAATCCGTACTGGAAGAGCTACTCCTGCACTTTTAGATACTGTAAAAGTCTTATATTATGGTTCTCCTACACCACTAAAGTCAATCGCAAATGTTGTTGCTCAGGATGCCACTCTTTTGATTGTACAGCCGTTTGACAAAACTACTATATCCGATATAGAAAAAGCTATTCAAACAGCTGATCTTGGGATTAATCCTGCCAATGACGGGAATGTCATTCGTGTGCCTATTCCCCCACTTACTGAAGAACGTCGACATGATATGGTTAAGTTGGTTCATAAATTAGTTGAGGAGGGTAGAATCTCCATTCGGAATGTTCGGAAGGACATTAATAATCATCTGCGAGATTCAGAGCAAAATCATGAAATTTCTGAGAATGAATCCCAGTATGCTCATGATGAAATTCAAAAAATAACCAATCAACACATCGAAAAATTGAACGAGTCATCTATTATAAAAGAGAAGGAAGTACTGGGAAAGTAGATTGTAATTTCATCATAGTAAAATTAACCCCGTCAATTGCGGGGTTTTTCTTTTTAAGTAATTGAGGAATTATGATCTTCATTTACTTATTATATGTAATCCTTCAGTTACTTATTCACACTTTGAAAATCCACAACTCCTACACAAAACACAGCCATTTTCATGCTGAACAGTGCTTCCGCAATCGGGACATGTGGTCATAGTCCGGGGATTAAAATTGGCTGCAGCGCGTTTTGATTCCAAATCATCAGTCATGGTAAATATTGTACCTGACGATTCTTCTGACGATTCAGGATTTTCATTATTATTTAATCCTTGCAGATATTCTTCTAAAGCTCGTCCGATGGCATCGGGTGTGGAAAGTATCAGATTACCTTTTTCCCAAGTAGGATTTGGTCCACTAATACCTCTTAGTTGTTTCACAACATCATATGGATCTATACCGGAACGGAGTGCAAGAGATATTAGTCGGCTGATGGCCTCAGATTGAGCTGCAGCATGTCCGCCTGCTTTTCCGATAGTTGTGAATACTTCACATAGTCCATGCTCATCTTTATTGATTGTAATATACAGTGAACCTTCACCTGTACGCATCCGAGTCGTCACACCTTCAGTTTGAGGTGGACGCATTCGGGGCGTTTTAGTTGAAAGATCTTGTACGTCGCTTAAGTCGCCATTTACCGCGGAATCTGTGGATTCACTCTTTTTCTTCTCAGAAATGAGGATACCTTCTCGAGAACCTTCGCGATAAACGGTAATCCCTTTTAGCCCGGATTTATAAGCAGACATATAGATATCTGCTACAGTTTCTTCAGGAACATCTTCATCCAGGTTCACAGTGGAACTTATGGAACTATCAATGTATTTTTGAATGACCCCTTGCATTTCCACACGGAAAAATGGATCGATATCATGAGCTGTAACAATATAGTCAGGGACATCTTGATCATTGCCGAATAATTTTTCAATGATGGGATGAAATACCTTGTATTCCTTGAACGATTTTCCGTAATCACTATTTAGCTTAACTCGACGGAAATAAGACGTCTGGAAGATGGGTTCAATCCCTGAAGTTACTCGGGCAACGATGGCTCCACTTCCAGTCGGGGGGACTGTTAGCAGAGTCGAATTCCTGATTCCGTTCTTCTTAATATTATCTTGTGTTTTTTCAGGAAGATTTTGGATGAATTTACTTTGTGAATATCCTTCCCAATTGAAGAGGGGAAAGGGACCTTTTTCTTTGGCAAGTTCCACAGATGACTCATATGCTACTTCACGCATAATTTTGCAGACACTGTCTGCTGTGGCGAGTGCTTCATCGGTATCGTACTTAATACCCATTCTCACAAACATATCGCCAAGACCGAGG
>CAJXJG010000313.1 GCA_913054425.1 uncultured Fidelibacterota bacterium | reverse complement strand
CTGAAACATATCTTGATCAAGGTGAAGGCTACTGGCTTCGTTTTGATAATGCTGGTAGTTCCACAATCACAGGTGTACCAATAAATGAACTTACTATCAGTTTAAATGAAGGATGGAACCTGATTTCTGGACTGTCAGGGGATGTATCCATCTATTCTATTTCTGATCCAGACACTATTATTCTTCCAGGTACCTTATACGGCTTTGATGGTGGATATGTAGGAACAGATATGCTTGTTCCAGGGAATGGGTATTGGGTGAGAGCATATCAGACTGGAGATATTACATTAAGCAGTGGAGCATTATCAAAAATAAATCCACATAACTTTAGTCTTAATGGTAAAGCCAACACTCTCAGCATTAACGACTCAGAGTTATTTTTCGGAGTAGAACTGTCAGGCAGAGAAAAACTCAGTTACAGCCTGCCCCCAAAGCCCCCGGAAGGTGCATTCGATGTGCGATTTGCCGGTGATATGAAATATTGTGAGAATTACGGAGAAATTGAAGTTATGAGTAATCAAGATAAGTTGGACGTTTCCTACACAATTAAAACCGATGAAATCTGGCAATTAATGAATCCGAATTCAAAACAAGAGTGGGTTTTAGAGGGGTCAGGATCAATTTCAATCCTTGAAGCGACTGAAAAACTTATACTTCAAAAACAGGAAATTCTTCCCCGTATATTCAGTTTGAACCAGAATTTCCCAAATCCCTTTAATCCAACTACCATGATTACCTATGAGCTTCCGAAAGAGACCTGGGTAAACATTTCAGTGTTCAGCATTACGGGGCAGAAGGTGAAAACAATACTTTCAAATAATACCAAGGCAGGAAAACATGAAGTTATCTGGGATGGAACTGGTACTTCAGGTTTGCCGGTATCTTCAGGAATGTATTTCTATAAACTTGATTCGGATGAATATACGTCAGTGAAGAAAATGGTTTTATTAAGATAATTTTGTTTAAATTAGAAAAATTAATTATTTACCCAGTAACAATTGAAACGAGGAAAAGAAAAATACTATGAACAGAATGAGTTGTTTGTTTTTAATTGCCGTTAGTTTTTTATTCGCGAACGATATTCAAAATTTACAAACATCTATTACACCTCAATTATCTGAGGAATTATCCCGGTCAAATTCAGAGTCTTTTATCAGGATTAATGTTGTAATGAAAGCACAATTTGACACTCAGGTATTATTTTCACAGGTTCGGGGAATGACAAAAAGTAACCGCCGGCAGTTCGTTATTAGTGAGTTGAAATATTTTTCCCGGAATACACAGGAAGATATTTTGAGTCAAATTTCAACCCTGAAGGAATCAGATAAAATTAAGGATGTAACTGCATTATGGATCGCCAATGTAATCAACTGTTATGCCACACCATCGGCTATAAGATCATTATCGGGGAGATTTGATGTTGACAAAATTGATTATGATGAATATAGAAAAGTGCTGATAGATTCCCCGAATGATGTTATCGTTGTTTCAAATACGACCCAGGATCGTGAAATAACCTGGAATGTAACCAAGGTAAACGCGGATGATGTCTGGGCTTTGGGATATACCGGTAATGGAGCTATCGTTTCTGTTATTGATACGGGGGTAAATTATAATCATCATGATTTGCAGGACCATTTGTGGAGTGGATTTGGATATCCTAACCATGGCTATGATTTCGTTAATAACGATAATAACCCTATGGATGACCATGGACACGGTACACATTGCGCCGGGACGGTGGCAGGAGATGGTACAGCGGGCTCCCAGACAGGAATGGCGCCTGACGCACGTATTATGGCTTTGAAGGTGCTGGATTCAGGCGGGGGTGGCGCAGAATCCGGTTGTTGGGAAGCTATTGAATTCAGCGTTAATAATAATGCTGATGTTATGAGTTGGTCTTTAGGATGGTTACATGATTGGGGTCCCGATCGATCCACCTGGAGGAATGCAATGAATAATGCCCTAGCAGCAGGTGTTATCGCCGCAGTTGCAGCAGGAAATGAAGGCGGAGACCAGGGCTCTTATCCAGTACCGGATAATGTTCGTACTCCCGGTGATATTCCACCGCCGTGGCTCCACCCCGATCAAACACTGACTGGTGGTTTATCTGCAGTAGTTACAGTTGGCGCAACCAATAGTAACGATAATATTGCGTCATTCTCCAGCCGTGGTCCTGTAACTTGGGGAAACATCAGTCCCTTTAACGATTATCCTTATAGTCCCGGGATGGGATTAATTGACCCCGACATTTCAGCGCCGGGGGAAAATATCAAGTCATTAGCTCATTACAGCAATACCGGCTATGAAAGTGGATGGTCAGGAACGTCCATGGCTACACCCTGTGTGGCCGGTGTTATTGCTTTAATGTTGTCAAAGGATAATTCCTTGACTCCGGAACAAATCAGCCAATTACTTGAAGAAAATGCACTGCATTTAGGTAGTTCAGGAAAAAACAACACCTATGGTTCCGGCAGGGTTGATG
>CAJXJG010000312.1 GCA_913054425.1 uncultured Fidelibacterota bacterium | reverse complement strand
AGATTCATGGTAAAATTTATCAGGCCATGAGTACAGGTGAATTTATTGAGTCTGGAGATTCCGTTACCGTTTCAGGGACAGATGAAAACCAGATTATTGTTAAAAAAGTATAATAACTAAGGAGTCATCATGGCCATGTTTACAATGTTACCCATATTTTTTATCGGTTTTGTTTTATTTTTATATTTTGTTCCGTTAGGGCTTTGGATACAATCGGGTGTGTCCATTGGTTGGGGAAAAATTGGAATGTTTAAGTTAGTCATTATGCGTATCCGAAAAATTTCACCCAAACTTATTGCCAATGGAATTATCAACCTCCATCGTGCTGGTTTAAATTTTGTGACCTCAGAAGATTTAGAAACCCATTATCTGGCAGGTGGGAATATTACCAATGTTGTAGATGCATTAATTGCTGCCGATAAAGCCGCTATACCTTTAGATTTTAAAACAGCTACTGCTATTGACCTTGCGGGGCGAGACGTAAAAGAAGCGGTGCAAACTAGCGTGTATCCCAAAGTGATTGACTGTCCCGCCGAAGGTAAAGTGTCGGCTGTTGCAAAAGATGGAATTGAATTAAAGGCAAAGGCTCGGGTAACTGTGAGGACCAATATTGATCAATTGGTGGGTGGCGCAACGGATGAAACCATCATTGCTCGTGTAGGACAAGGAATTGTGAGTGCCATTGGTTCATCTGAGAGTTATAAAACCGTTCTTGAAAACCCAGATGATATCTCCCGTGCAGTCTTAGCTAAAGGTCTGGATTCGGGAACTGCTTATGCAATTTTATCCATAGATATTGCAGATGTGGATGTGGGCAAGAATGTAGGAGCTGACCTTGAAACCGATCAAGCGGAAGCCGATAAAAAAGTGGCTCAAGCCAGGGCTGAAGGTCGACGTGCAATGGCGGTAGCTGCCGAACAAGAAATGAAAGCCAAAGTCCAAGAAATGCGTGCAAAGGTTATTGAAGCTGAAGCACAAGTACCAATCGCCATGGCTCAGGCCTTCAAAGAGGGTAATTTGGGTATTATGGACTATTACAAAATGAAGAATATCCAATCTGATACAGATATGAGAACATCAATCTCTAAAGGGGATGATGAAAACTCTGGGACTGAACCACAAGAGTAAAGTGTGACCTTTCTTGCTGAAATAGAACCTGGATATATCCTCATGATAGTTATTTGGCTATTATCTTCATTCTTTTCAAAAAAGAAGAAGGGAGTGAAAAATTCACCCAATAAAGAAAAAAAGACTTCTTCATTTAAAGCAATTATGAAGAAGTTGGGTGAACTCCCCAATATGGACATGAACCAGGCCCAAGAATTATTCTCTGAATCAGAGGAAGATTATTTTGAGGAAGAATTCAACCAACCTGAAATACAATTTCAAGAAGTAGAAGAAGTTGAATATATTCAGGAAGAGGTTAAGGTTGATTCTCTTTCTAAAAAGAAGAAGAATAGAGAGGTAAAATTATTTGGTACTCCTCTTCAAAAAGCGATGATACTAAAAGTGATTTTAGATGAACCGCGTGGACTGCGACCATTTAATTTTTTAGGTTAGAATGACGCATAAATTTATTCCTCCTCACCTTCGGAAATTTATAGTTGAGCAACATTATGAAAACTATACTGCTATTGATCATGCGGTATGGCGATTTATAATGAGAATTTCCAGAGTATTCTTTGAAAAATATGCTCACATTTCATATTTAGATGGCTTGAAAAAAACAGGCATAACGATTGATAGAATTCCCCATGTAAATGATATGGATTATAAATTATCTAAATTTGGATGGGGTGCCGTCTGTGTGAGGGGATTTATCCCACCTGCTGCTTTTATGGAATTACAATCTCGCGGAATTTTGGCCATTGCTGCTGATATGCGAACACTAGATCATTTAACATATACGCCAGCTCCAGATATTGTTCATGAAGCTGCCGGACATGCCCCTATTTTAGCTGATCCTGATTATGCAGCCTATTTACATCATTACGGAGAAGTATCTTCAAAAGCCATTTCATCTCGGGATGATTATAATTTGTATTTAGCTATTCGTGAATTGTCGGATGTGAAGGAGGATGCCTCTTCCACGAATGCTCAAATTCAAAAAGCAGAATTAGATTTAGAAACGGCCATTGAAAATTTTGATTATTTGAGTGAAGCTGCATATTTAGCGCGGATGAATTGGTGGACGGTAGAATATGGCTTGGTGGGTGATATTGATGACCCTAAAATTTATGGGGCAGGGCTACTTTCCTCTGTTGGGGAAAGCCAAAATTGCCTTACCGATAAGGTGCAAAAAATCCATTTTTCTTTAGATTGTATTAATACTAGCTATGATATTACAGAGCCCCAACCTCAATTATTTGTAACTCCTGATTTTGGTAAACTTTCTGATGTTTTAGAGGAAATGGCAGGAACCATGGCATTCCGATTAGGCGGTACTGAAGGGTTAGAAAAGGCCAGAGAAGCGGGAACTGTTTGTACC
>CAJXJG010000311.1 GCA_913054425.1 uncultured Fidelibacterota bacterium | reverse complement strand
AATTAATGACTTGGCTGGAATTTTGACCCAATACCCGCATAGTTCGTGGAAAAAGGGAATGTATATAATGCAGGGTTCCACCTTTCTTTGCTCTTGGGTCGCCAAAGAACGTTCCATCTTTTTCAGATAAAATATAGGTTTGGTATCCTAAGCTTTCTGCAAGATTCTCAAACCCATACCCTCCATGCTCTGCAGATGTATTAGAATCTTTACTAGTTTGAATTGATTGGGATGGTTTTTTTGAGGTGGTTTGTGAATCGCTACCGCAGCCCGTGATGAGTGTGACAATAAGAAAGAATATAACTTTTTTCATGAGAATATATTTGGGTTTAAGATCCTATTATTTAGGTTAAAAAAGGAACCGAAATTTAGTATTTGAGATGAAGAAAAGTTATATTCAAAGTTCGTCTAATCATTAAACGATAAAGTGAAAGAGATTGCTTAAAAATAAAGTTTACTTTGTAGCTGCAGCTAATCCGATAAAATAATATATCATGACTATAAAAACACAAATAGAATAAGTTGATGTCCATGAGGCCATGGTTTGGGATTTCTTGAAATCCCGTTCAAAGTCTCGGAGTTCTATCTGCTGAATAACTTTTTCACCTCCATATCTCTCACATTCCTTAACTAACTTCCTGTATTTGAATATGTCCTTTAATGGCATTGCCTTTATACCGTCCTTCCGAGCTAATATGAGTAGAGGATCTGAGCAGGGATCGTATTCTGAAGTTTCAGATTCCTGTGAAAAAATAAACCCGGAGAAAAAAATAAATAAAAATATTTTCTTCATTTTATTCCATAAATCACCTTGAATGAAAAAATTGGTAATTTGTCAATTTTCAATTCTGGACCGGTCACCTTTTTCTTAAAAAGCCTCCAATTTGTTTTATCATAAGAATTATTCAGAAATCCTGCTTTAAAATCCAAACCAATTCTTGATGAAATATAGTACCGGATCCCAATCATACCTGAGTAACCAATCCAATCATTGATCATAGCATCCGATGACCCCATTTCTTCCATTGGATCCCTATCTCCAAAACTGTTTAAGAGTTCGTTCCAGTCATCCGTTTTCTCACTTGGAGTCGTTTCAACTGTAATGCGTCCCCTACCCCAGACAGGTGCAAGTGTAAAATTTATTTCGATTTTGGGTCGCCACCTGAAAAATGTCTCCAATGGGAACATTCTGTATTTAAGTGATCGAATAAAAGCGGGTTTAGAATTTTGAAGATCCATTCTTCCCAACTCAACAGAGATGAATGAATTGTATCCAATTCGGGCATTGCTAAAAAATTCATAATACACGCCCCAGTTTAACAGGAGGTTCCTTTCCGAGAATGATCCGGTCGGAAAGAATACTTCCTCATTCTTATCGAATCCATCCATGGTTGGTTCATAAAATCCAAAACCCAGATCATTACTTAACTTAGGTTGTCCTACCGTCGGAGTAGCCATTGACGAAAGAAAAATAAGAATTAATACTTGAATTTGACTCTTCATACAAGGTTCTTAATTTACGCCCCATGAAACAATTCGCGATCATATTCCTTTTTGTCGTTTCAACTTTATATTCGGAACCAGACAAAACTGATGTTAATCATATGATTGTCATGCTTGACGGGGAAACACTTACCTGTTTCGTAGACTCCATCACAAATGACAAAGTATTTTTCCACCGGGAAGAATCATCAGAAATTGAATCCATCCGATTGAAGAAGGTATACTATATCTACAATGACTTTGACCGGGTATTTTATTATAGTTGGAGTTTTGGAGAAAACATCCGTAGGATGAAAAACAGGAAGGGCTGGATCCATATGATCGCTGGCGATACTATTTATTTTACAAATATTGAATTCAATGACGATATGGTGAAACCTGAGATATTTGCAACGATCAACCCAACTACCAGCAGATTTATCCCTTTACTTGAAGTTGAAAAAGTTATAACAGATTATACCATTTTGCATTATTCCATTGAGCGGGGATTCTTTTACTCATTTTATACATTCCTGATATCTGCTACAGTTGATGTTCGACTGAAGTGGGATGATTCCCGCAGACTCTCCCCCCAAGTTTGGGATCAATATAATGATCTGCTCCCCATGGCCAGTATAGTCGGGTTAGACAAAAATGGTGTCACCTTTGAATCTGTGTCGTTTCTGATCCCAATTTCTGTATTAACTTCCATGATCTATGATCTCTGGAAAAATAAACATGAGTTTTATTTCACACCGGTGTATGAGGATAAGAAATTTGGCCGGAATATGTATGTTTTTTCACTGGGGCATATTACTTACGGCTATACGAAAAAAATAATACGTAAAATGGAGAACACAAAACTCGGTGGCAAGGTCATCCAGTGGGTTCGTAAAAAAATAAAGTAAATTCAGTTTATGGTTACCCAATCTAAAAAAAGAATCCCAATTGTCTTATTAGGACTCTCCCTTCTTGCTTTATCCTGCCGCGTGGATACGATTACCCT
>CAJXJG010000310.1 GCA_913054425.1 uncultured Fidelibacterota bacterium | reverse complement strand
GGAATTAATAATGCGGGACACGAAGGTACCCAATTATTGGTAATTTTGAATGATAACGAAATGTCTATCAGTCCCAATGTAGGTGCTATATCCACTTATTTTACTCGATTGATCTCTAATCCCTTATATAATCGTATTCGGAATGAAATCTGGGATTTGTCAGGAAAACTTCCAGTAGCAAAGAAAATTACGCGAATCTTTTTAAGAAAGATTGAAGAAAGCTTGAAAAGTCTCATAGTGCCTGGCATTCTTTTTGATGAATTAGGCTTCCGATACTTTGGTCCAATCAACGGACATGATTTAAATGAAGTTCTTCATACGTTAGATAATATCAAAGATATTCAAAAACCTGTTTTGCTTCACGTCCTTACCAAAAAAGGAAAAGGAATGGTTTCTATGAACCAAGCATCACGTGAATATCATGATGATGCAGTCAAGTTTCATGCAGTAAAACCCAACGGAAGAGGGTCAGCTAAAGTTGAACAAACTCAAGAAAAAAAGAATATTTCTGCTCCCTCATTTCAATCAGTCTTTGGATCTTTAGCCTGTGAAGTCTCCCGTAATCGAACTGATACAGTCTGTATTACTGCAGCAATGCGGGAAGGTACTGGTCTTGTGCCCTTCGCAAATGAATTTCCTGACCGGTTTTTCGATGTTGGAATTGCGGAAGGACATGCTGTTACCTTTTCCGGTGGTCTGGCTACGCAAGGCATTCGTCCGATTACAGCGATTTATTCAACATTTCTGCAGAGAGCTTATGATCACTTAGTTCATGATGTTGCCATCCAGCACCTTCCAGTAATTTTTTGCTTGGACCGCGCTGGCCTTGCCGGTGAGGATGGTCCCACTCATCATGGTGCATTGGATATTGCTTACCTCCGGTGTGTCCAAGATCTCATTGTTACTGCTCCAAAAAATGGTAATGAGTTCCGCCACTTGTTGTACACAGCCCTCAATCAGACCGAGTACCCGTTCACTATTCGGTATCCAAAATCCAGTTCCATTCAATTTGAAGAATTAGGCCAAGCAGAGCTGCTTCCGATTGGATCCTGGGAAGTATTAAAAACAGGAGCAAATGTTGTTCTGCTTTGTGTTGGACCCATAGTTTTTCATGCTCTGGAATCGAGTAAAAGAATGAGGGAAAAAGGTATCGATTGTGAAGTAGTGAACTGTCGGTTTATTACGCCAATGGATAATGGTTATCTTCAAAATGTATTGGAAAAATTTAAATATGTAATCACAATTGAAGAAGGCGTAATTGCCGGTGGATTCGGTGATGGAGTAGCCTCCTGGTTAATGGAACGTGGTTTTGATGGAAAGTTAAAAAGATTAGGGTTGTCTGATAAATTTGTAGAACATGGTACCTGGGATCAACTATTGCAATTGCTTGGTTTGGACAGAAATGGAATTACAACCGCTATTCAGGAATTGGTACCAGAGACTGCCCCTGTACTAAATATTTGAGAAATGAGCGCCCTGATTTTGGCTGTTTCAGGCTTAGCCTGTTTTGCTATAGGCTATCGGGGTACCCGGACCTATCGCCAAGACTTTAATGGCAGTGCTGGTCATTTCCTTTGCAGCAACCACACTGGATACAGCTACAAGAATTCAAAGGTTTATCATATCTGAAATTGGTACAACAATATCTGTAAAACTATTACAAAACCGCTATATTGCAACTGGTTTTGCTTTATTTCCACCCTTGATTTTGACGATGTGGAATGTACAAAACCCAAACACAGGAGAATTCACCCAGGAAGGATGGGCTTTGTGGCCTATCTTTGGTGCAAGCAATCAGATGCTGGCTGCTTTGACACTCATGGTTTTGAGCCTCTATTTTTTTCTTAGAAAAAAACCAGTTCTCCCATTAGTATTACCTTTTCTATTTATTACCGCCATTACATTGACTGGCTTGATTTTAAAAATACAGGCATTTTGGGGAACGAATAAAGCTCTTGCCATCATAAGTATAGTTCTTTTTGTATTTGTTTTATGGATGATGGGAGAAGGATGTGTTGCTTTTAAGCACAGTAAAAGACACAAAATTTCTGAAACAAAGTGCTGAAATATTTTTAATCTATAGTATGTATGCTAATTGTTCACGGACAGATGTTCTTATCTAAGGACTTTGCACTAATTTTTATTTAAGGGTAATTTATAGGTTACATTTTTTAAAAACTGAAAATATTGGGGTAATGATGTGAATAGTAAATCAGATTCATTAAAAATAAAGAAAAAAATTTGGCAAAAGTCGATAGAGTCTTCTACTCACAGAGAATATAATTTTGATACTCTGAGTGGAGAACCGTTAGATGTACTTTATTATCCAACACACCTTGATGAAAAGTACATTAAACAGTTGGGATTTCCCGGGGAGTATCCTTATACACGTGGAATTCATCCAAACCTTTATCGTGGAAAACTATGGACTATGAGGCAGTTTTCCGGTTTTGGAACCCCGCAGAAAACGAATGAACGATTCCATTTTTTATTAAA
>CAJXJG010000309.1 GCA_913054425.1 uncultured Fidelibacterota bacterium | reverse complement strand
AAATTAGAAGAATTATTTTCTACCGGGAAAATCGGAGGGTTGCTGTGGTCAAGCCCGAATAATCCCACATGGACCTGTTTGACGGAAACTGAATTAGGAATGATTGGAAAACTACTTACCAAGTACGATGTAATTGGGATTGAAGATTCAGCATATTTGGGGATGGATTTCCGTTATGACTATAGCAAACCAGGACAATCCCCATTTCAACCGACAATAGCAAAGTTTACTGAAAATTATTTTATTATAATCTCAAGCTCAAAAATATTCAGTTATGCAGGACAAAGAATAAGTGTTACAATATCCTCTGAATCATTAATGACGAGAAAATATCCGTATTTGAAAAAATACTTTAATTCAAAAACAATTCTAAGCGCATTTATTCATGGTGGTATATATCCAACCACTGCAGGGGTTCCTCAAACTACTCAACATGCATTAGCAGCATTTTTTGAATCTGCATGTACAGGTGAATTCGATTTCTTAGACAGTCTAAAGGTTTACAAAGTTAGAGCAAAAAAGGCAAAAGAGATATTTTTAAAAAACGGATTTACACTGGCTTACCCGGATGACAGAGGAAAACCCCTGGGAGATGGTTTTTACTTCACAATTCAAAGAGGAGATTTAACCAGTGGTGAATTATTATATTATCTGCTTCAGTTTGGGCTTGCTGGCATACCTCTTGATATTACCGGAAGTAAGAAAAAGGGTGTTCGAATTTGCATTTCACTGGTACACCAAAATCAATATCCGGAATTAGATAATAGAGTAAAAGCACTTAATAAATTTTTAACCAATCTCAATAAATAATGGAAAAATAATTAATCCATAAAAATTGAAAACAAGTGAAGTCTTTTACTAATTAATTCTATACTAAACGCTTCAATCCCCAATATTCTTTTTATGAAATTTAAGACATTTCTCGTCTTCGTAGTGTTCATTCAACTGACCTATCCTTCTGAAAAAAATATTAACCCTAATAGTTCACCAAATAAAAACAAAACAATCATTTTAAATGGAATTGATATTTTATTAGATAAATATCATTCCAAAATCAAAGGATTCTCACTAGCTCTTGTTACGAACCAGACGGGAATTGATAAAAATGGGATTCCTAATTTTGAGCGATTGATGGAATTAGAAGATGTTCATCTTAAAATTATATTCTCCCCTGAGCACGGACTGTTTGGAGAAAAAGTTGCTGGACAAGAACTCAGCTACACTAACATAATACTAAATTTCCCAAAAGTCTTTAGTTTATATAACAATACAAAAAAGCCAACACCTGAAATGCTGACAGGAATTGATTTGATATTATATGATATCCAAGACATTGGCGCTCGATTTTACACATATATTTCTACCTTGGGACTAGTAATGGAAACAGCAGGCGAACTAGGAATTCCAATTTGGATATTAGATCGGCCAAACCCTATTTCCGGAATTCAAATTGAAGGACCAATTCTTGATATAACTCACAAATCGTTCGTAGGATATTATCCCATCCCAATCCGCTATGGTCTTACAGTTGGAGAGCTAGGTACAATGATTATCTCCGAAAAGTGGATTGATCCCGCTCCAGAACTAACGGTTATCCTGATGGAAGGGTGGAATAGGAATCTCTGGTTCGATGAAACAGATTTAATATGGATAAGCCCTTCTCCCAACATTCCAGATCTAGAAACGGCGATTCTTTATCCTGGGACTTGTCTTCTTGAAGGAACAAACATCAGCGAAGGCCGAGGAACCCTGCACCCTTTTAAGTGGATTGGAGCACCGTGGATTGATGGTGAAACCCTATCTAAAGAATTAAATAAGAAAAATCTCCCCGGGGTTTTATTCAATCCCATTGTATTTACACCCGTTGATATACCTGGAAAAGCTCTAAATCCAAAGTATAATAATAAAACGTGTTTTGGTGTTGAAATCATGATAATAAACAGGGATTTTTATGAAAGTGTTCGTGTTGGTATTCAAATATTATCTGTGATTAATGAACTTTATCCTACTATGATAAAATACAAACCATTTTTAATTAAACTTTGGGGATCCGATGAATTACCCGCTCACATAAAAACAAAGGCATCTACAAATCAATTAATTGATTCAATTAAAGAAAAATTGAGAATAGTTAACTATACAGAATATTTCCAGTACTAATTCAATAGTAAATATTCAAAAAAATTCAAGAGCAAAAGGTTAATCCCTCAAATAGTCAGTCTTTTATATAAAACTGTTCTTTTTGCGGTGTCAAAGGTCGTCCCATCCAAAGGGGTCTGCGCAAACCATCCGGATGTGTTTCACGCTCTTTTGCCCAGCTGTTCCACTTTTTAAAATGCTCAAATGATTTATTCGTATCCACAAAAACATCACCATATTTCTCATCAGGATTTGGTTTAGAAATACTTATTTTCTGCAGCCAGCAATGAGCGCCGGAAATAGGATCAGGATTCACCGCATGGGTAATATTTTGATGAACGCCACCATCCCGCCACCAAACACGATTT
>CAJXJG010000308.1 GCA_913054425.1 uncultured Fidelibacterota bacterium | reverse complement strand
TAAAACCAAAACCAATGATAGGGCTTTGAGGAAATTCAAATGCATATTTCCCCCATAGTGGTATTCGTTCAGATAAGGTCATTAGGTTACTAATTTCTAAGCCACGCATTAGATAATCAATGTAGGTTATCATTAAGAACGCAATGAATCCAACAAAGTAAATAAGTATTAAATGGTTTAATCCTTTTTTTGATCCAAACAGAGATAAAGAAAAAGCTAGAATAAAACTTAGAAGGGCACCCCGAGAATTGGTTGCAAATAAGATTAATACTGCGAAAATGAAAATACCATATTTTTTATAATTAGGGCCCTTGTAATAAAAATAATAATAAGAAGCCAAAAGGGCCACGAGGGTACCTAATACATTGGGACCCACAAAATATCCCCCAAGGCGTATAATGCCTAAACTCTGCTCAAAGAATATTCCAATGGAAGGGAATATCGGCAGTATGATTAAAAGGGTAATGATTTTTATCCATATCAATAAGATGATATCCTGGATTGCCAATGATAAGGAATATTTATTTTGTTCATTGACATATAGATAGAATAAAATAAAAAATGTAGTCCATTCGAAAACAAAATATCCGGACAAAATAAAGTCAGTCCCTTTAAGCATTGGCACAGAAATGAGAATCGCCAGGGAGTAATAAATAAAGGGTAATCTAAAATTAGAAAATGTATACCGGTTGACCCTCAGTTTCTCAATGCCAATAAAGAAAAGGAATACAATCATGCCAATCGATAAATAAACTGCAATTCTTGAAAAAGATTGAAGGTTAAATAACCCAAATTGGTGGGTAACACCCGTTATGTCAAAATGAAGGATTCCGGGCATACCAAAGAGTGATAATAGTAATAACCCTCGCAACAGATTTAATCGTGAAAGTGTGTTTTTGATGTTTGTCATTTAAAAAAAGTTCTCGATAAATAAATGCTTTCAATAATGTACAAAACACCAAAAAATAAAGCGCTCATGATCAACCATTCCGGATTGAGTCTTGCCCAGCATATCCAGAGATAGAAAACAGGTGTGTCCAGGATAGATTGAATAATTTTTTTCAAATAAGATGAACTTGGATGATGATCTTCTCCTCCAGACCGTTTGAGAGATGAGGTAATCAGAACCAGTGCCCTCCCAAAAATCAAACATGATACCATCAAGTTTGTAACTGTCTCTGAAAATGATCCCAGTAATAATGATGCAATTCCCAGTGGAAATAACACAATTAATAATAAGTCCACGGCTATGTCAAACCATTTTCCAATAGGCGTAGTCTTTCCTGTCGCTCTGGCAAGTTGCCCATCAGCACAATCCAAAATATATACAAAAGAAAACATTAACGATAAGTGGACGGTCTCTAATAAACCTAAGGGAAGTACCGAGAATTGCCAGATTGCATAGGTCCCTGTCAGTCCACCAATCAAAGTAATCATATTTGGACTTAATCCTATTTTGTAGGCAATAAATGCCAAGACGCCACCCAATCGCTGGAAAATATACCACGTGGGTGGAAAACAACTCACAGCAAAAGATCGATTCCAAAATTGATAAAAGGATAGTTGGGTATTATTTCTCCCCATTATTTTGGCTTCCAGTGGGAAAGATCTATATTAATTAAAGCCTCAGTTCTTCGGATATCCTCTCTGAAGAAAGGATAAATGGATTGAATTTGATCAGGCGTGATGGATGGTTTGTTCTTTAAATTCAAATTGATCACATTTTCTCTCACCCACGTCCGAATACTCTTTGGCATGAAAATTTTTCCTAAATTTTTTATGAGGTGCGGGCGGATCAACAATTGATGAAGTCTCTGAAACCTTGGAGACCCGGATTGATTATATTTTTTTTCTAAATCAAAATTAAAACTCGAATCAACCATTAAAAAATCACAGATTTTTAATAATGTAGTTTGTGGGTCATTTAAAAACTTTTCATAGACCAGGATTAAAATCTGGTTTTTATCAAATACAGAAAAATAACGTTCTAATTGGTTTGCATATAATCCCATTGAACCATAATGCCAAATTTCTGCCCAACCGCCATCAATTCTTTCTTGGTTTTTAAAAAAAGCAGTAAGGAAGTCTATTTCAATTTCTCTTTGATCCCTAATCAAATGGGAAAAAGCAGAAAAAGCACGATCTATTGGATTTCGGAGGCAAACGATAATTTTGATATTTGGGACATATTTTCGGATTTTAATTACAGCTGAATCTGAATAAAGGTAAAGAGGGGATACTTCACCTTTAACTTGTTCCTTTTTTGCACCCTTGAAAAAGGAGAGATAATTCTCAATATTTGTAATAGATGTTCTATGGATCCCATCCATATCTCCGGGACCTTTGAAATCAAGGACTTGGTTCTCAAGTGCGAAAAAATTCATTTCTTTTTGCGGACTCATGAATATATCAGGGTGAGTTCCTAACTGGTGATACAGGGCAGTAGTCCCAGCTTTTGCCGCACCAACAATCAGAAAATCAGGCCATCGAGAATCAGACATTCGTTTCAGCTCTAAA
>CAJXJG010000307.1 GCA_913054425.1 uncultured Fidelibacterota bacterium | reverse complement strand
AAACACTGTTTTTCGATGATTTTCCCATTTTTCTACATTTAAGTTGTTTTGAGTAGAATCACTATTATAAACAAGAAAATTTTCAGAATCTTTAGAAACAATGATAGAGTGGTTTTGCTGGTCTAATCCAATAAAGATATTATCTATATCTAATTCATCATAAAAATAAATGCGATTACTATCGCTTAAATCATCTGAACTTGCCCACCAGAGGGAATCCTTTCCTCCAATAACTTCATTTATTCCATCACCATCAATGTCAAATACAGATCGAATAAATGCGGTTGTATCCGGAAAACCTTCTGCTAACATTGTATTTGAAACTGTAAATGACATTGTATCACCGGGAGCACTGATGTTAGCAATGCTCAGGAATGTTGATGCTCCGTCATTGGATTTTGTATTTGGATAAGTGTATGGACCAAATTCGGGATATCCCTTCCCATTGATTGATTCATATTCAAGATTTCCGTTAAACCACAGATCACCGAAATATCCGCTGGATGGATCAGCAAAAAGATGAATAGTGGGATAACCAATATCCTGTGCGCCATCAGCTTCCTCCATATCCACTCCTCTTCGCTCTCTATCTGCATTAATTGAATACTCATTCGGGGCTGTCTGGATAACCGATTCGTCAATGTGCCAAATCAAAAGACCGGAAGCGGGGAGTCCAAGATCATAATCAGTTACAGACACCACAACATAGTTGCTTTCAACAATTAAGTCAACTGAATCAACAATCACTTCGATATATGGAGGGTAATCTTCAGTGGATTCAAATATTGCATATCGGGCAGAATCAATACTGACCCCATCGCGGAACCAGTTATTCCTGTTTTCGATTAAAAAATACTCATCATCGTCTATCTGTACTTTTATGATGAAATCCTGGATGGACCTTGCCGGTAAATAAATTTGCATAGATGGCTTTACCGTTGTGGGAGCTATCCACCCTGCACGAATTCGCGTCCATGCATCTGGTGGAGATGGAATAATTCCACGACCGTTGTTCGACCCCTGGTCCATAAGTCCAAATACACCAATTCCGCTTTCACCAGTTTCCGTATTCCAAAGCGGAGGAAGTCCTTCCGCAAAGCCCACCATAAGAGCAAATGTTCCCGTTAATCCAAATTGATAATCACAGGATTCCGATGGATCAGTAAAAATATCTTCCGCTTCATCAAAAAGCAAATGGTTTTGAGTCTCCGGCAAAATAATTCCATGTTCAATACCAAAAATTGGATCGCCAAGCATTTTCCTGTCCACATACGTTGATGGAATATCTTCCGGAGTTGGATCCAGAAACGGTAGCGAAAAATCCTGACCTACTCCTGAATGAAATACGACAACTAAATCGTAATCAGAAAACGGAAAGGGATTCTCAAAAGAATCGGCTGTCGTGAGTGCATCTTCAAATAATTCCACAAGCTTTTGTTCGTACACCTCATCTAATTCTCCGTAAGGATGGTAATAATCCATTGTTTGATCTAACTGATAAGATTCTATATCACCATCTGGAAACACCTTTGAGTTCTCCAAATCAATCCCAAAAGTATCATTTGACACATTACGGAAATAACTGTCCACAGCTCTAAGTTGAGACAAAAAATATGCTTTGTCGTGTGGAGGTCTGTCAATTGTATAAATACCGCAATTCGTAGTATCAGGATCAAGGAGGAATAATCCGTTGCCTGTCGTTCCCGGTGAATCATCCTCTTGAAATGAAATACGGATTGCTGCAATTTTTCTAAATCCAAGTATTGGATCTATGTAGGATTTGAGTCCGAATAACTGAGCCCAGAATAACGAAAACAGCAGGAGAAACCTGCAAGGTGTCATAAAAAATACCTAAGAAGAATGATTAGGGCTGAATAACCCGCTTGGGACTGTTTATTTCTAGATTCAGTGAAAACCGCATTGTGTTGGTAAGAGGATGCCCCGGAACACCTGATGTAAAACTAAAATCAAATCCATAACCTCCAAATTTTAATCCAACACCAAACGTTGGATTATTGATTTTCCCTTCCTGGTCATAATAATACCCGGCACGCAAAGCGAAATAGGTTGAATACCAGTACTCAACACCAAAATGGTGAATAAGTTTTTTCAATTCATCATTAATTGACCGATCATCCCCGGTTCCTTTTTCTTTTATTCCATCTTTGTTATAAATACCATAATTGGGGTCGGAAAATGCAATTGAATCCGGAGTTTGAAATAATTCACTTTGATTATCCATTACACCATTTTGGTCAAGATCATTCCAGTACCAACCACCAATTATCCCGGCAGGATCATCATTTGCCGGAATATCTCTATCACCGCCCAACAACCAGTCATCCACCCAAGAGGTAAATATACCCAAGTAAATTGGATCAGTGTGAGCTGTTTCTCGCTTTCCATCGCTATTATATTCACCTCCAGATGGAAGTTCAGTACAGCCAATACCTCCTTCATCACAACCCCCTATTATTCCATCTCCATTCCAGTCCATATCAGCATAAGACCCTACCAGAAGTTTGTCAACATCATAAATTACATTCA
>CAJXJG010000306.1 GCA_913054425.1 uncultured Fidelibacterota bacterium | reverse complement strand
TTGTCAGATTGACCTTGGGTTGGTAATGCATTTCAAATTCTTTATTATTAATTGCTTTCCATAAATCCTGCTCCAAGGCCAATCGAGTTATGATTTTGTCATGCATTGAAGGTTCATACAGACGGAAAGCATGGCCCCCAGATTTCTTGGCCTGATACATTGCGATATCTGAATTTTTAAACAGTGTTTCAATATCTTTGCCATCTGTAGGGAAAAGCGCGATTCCAATGCTGAAATTGGAATGGAATTTCTTTCCGTTTAGTTCCACAGGCTGTTGCATAATGTCAATGACTCGTTGCGCCATTTTTATTGGAAAGTATTCATCCTCTATATTAGGAAGAAGAATGACGAAATCATCTCCACCCAATCGCCCGAATGTATCTTCCTTACGCAGGGTCCCCTCAAACCGGTTTGCTATCTGGATTAAAAACTGGTCTCCCGCTTCATGTCCCAGGGAATCATTAACTACCTTGAAGTTATCCAAATCCATGGTTAGTATGGCAACCTTTGTCTTCGACCTAAGGGCGCGGGCCAGCATGATGTCGAATCTATCCTTGATCAAATTGCGATTAGGCAGGTGAGTTAAGGAGTCGTAAAAGGCCAGTTCTTTAATATGTGCCTCCATGGCTTTTTTATCTGATATATCCTCAACGATGGCATAAATCAATGGAGGCTCTTCTACGTGCAAATATTGAATGCGCACCTCCACCGGATAGACCGAACCATCTTTTCTTTTATTCTGATTATCAAAAGATATTTGAACCTGTTTTTTATTGATGAGGTCGTGGAATTTTTCATTTAGTTCATCCCAGGATAAATCCTGAAAGACTTCATTAAAACGAGTATTGCTTAATTCATCCTTAGTGTAGCCCAGGTTTTGACAGGCCTTTGCGTTGGCTTGTGTGATTCGATAAGTTTCCTGTTCCAGTATGTAAATTTCATTAACCGTGTCATCTAAAAGGCGGGCGAATCTATGGTTTAATTGTATCTGTCTTTTTAATTCAAAATTATCGGAGTCAATTGTTTCCAAATCCTCTTTCAATCGGCTTGCCAGGGTTTGAAACAGCGGCAAAAAAGCCTTGGGATTCATGGATAAAAATTCCAGAAAATGATCTTTATGAATTTCAATCGTTTTGACATCGGTAATGGCTCTTACTGAAGCCGAGCGTATTTTATTTCCTAGTAAAGCCATTTCACCAAGGTATTCACCGGCAGTTCTATGGGCAATCACGCGGTTCTCCTTGAATACCTCAAGGTTTCCGGACGTAATGATGTACATGGCATCCCCGGTCTGCCCCTCTTTGAACAGAAATTCTCCTTTTGACAAAAATCTTTCCTTACAGTTTGCGTAGAGAGAATCCAGTCCAGGCAGGTTTTTTAAAAAATCGACTTTTTTAAAAAACTTCAGTCCTATCTCTGTAGCCATAAGACCTGTTTTTGTATCCATAAAAAGATACCCTGTATATGAAAGTCGGAATGCCGATTATAAAGTATTTTTATATTAATCCCAAGAAACATTTAAAATAGTATATTCTTAGAGTATGAAACCCTTGCTCATATATGATGGCAGTTGTATCTTTTGTCTTTATTGGATCGAAATCTTTAAAAATACAACTAAAGATTATGTCGAATATGCTTCATATCAGTCTGTTAGAAATCAATTTCCTGAAATTTCAATTGAACAATTCGAATGTTCAATTCAATTAGTTAAACCAAACGGGAAAATCACAGAAGGTGCAAAAGCAGTGTTTGAGGCGCTGTCATACAATCGGAAGTTTGCTTGGCTTTTGAGAATTTACCAAAAACATTCAGTCCTCGCTGAAGTTGCTGAAACAATTTATTATTTTGTCGCTAGGAATAGGAATAACCTGTCTTCAGTTTTAAGATGGTTTAGTAAAGATCTTAAATATCAATAAAGATATTTAGAAGTCTCAAAGACAGATAATTTTCACATCATATGCAAATAAAAAATCCGTCCGCGTCCTCATCCAACCATCATTAATCTTGCTTCCGATTAATGCCAAATCAAACCCGCTAATTAAAACTTGTCCTTTAGGCTAGCTCAAATCATAAGCGGAGGGTTTTTTGTTACTTCCATTTCAAGCGATGGGTGAACGGGCGGTTGATCCATTTCCTGACGCTGTCCGGTTGCAGGAATAAAACATAAGTGCAGGGAACAATGAGAAATTGAGGAATCCAGAGCACCATTGTGTTGATGAGATGAAATCCAAAACCCAGCACAAAAAACAGTTTCTGCCACCGGGCATTGAAAAGCAGAACACAAATCGAAATTTCAAAAAGAATCAGACCACGGTCGCGATGTCGTACACCCCGAGGGGCAGATCCAGTCGGGCAAACCAAAAGCCCAGTGGCGTCGAATAATCACTGATCAATGTGGAAGCCATGTTATCCCCGTTATTCCAAGCAGGAGACATGATTTTATGCACCGCGGTGCCAAAGTAAAACAAAGCCGTCTGAACACAGATCAATCTCTGCGTCCACAGCGGAAAGGATTCACCGTTACCTTTAGGGTACCCGGATGAACGATATGCATCCATGGAT
>CAJXJG010000305.1 GCA_913054425.1 uncultured Fidelibacterota bacterium | reverse complement strand
AAGGCATACTTTCTACCTGCATATACCGCAGAAGCTATAAGTGCAGGTGCTTCACAATCACCGATACGACGAATAGATTGAGTTGAACCAGCTTTTCCATTTTCAATTAAGTCTTGTAATTGATAATAAAGCTCATCAATTGGTAAACGAGCTGTGACCATGACTATCGCATCTGCTTTCAACATTGACGCTCGTTCAGTATACATGCAGCTTAATTCAATATTTTCTCCATCATATGCTTGAATATTCTGCGAGAAGATCATTTGAACGCCAGCATTGATTAATGCTTTTTGCGCACTGGGTTGTTCAGAGGTATAACTACCAAAAGAACATGCCATATTAGACGTTGAAACAAAGGTAACCTGACACCCTGCCTTTTGTAACATTTCAGCAATAACTGGTGCCATGTAGTAATAATCATCATCAAAGACAATAACTTTTCCTTGAGGTAAACGACCTACCATAATGTCATCAGGTGTGAAAATTTGCTCTGAAGCACCAAGATTCCCAATACCAATAGCATTGTTGCGACCAAAACCATCTGCCCGCCATTTGGCACCAGTTGCTATCACAATATGATCTACTTCTGTCAACAGGGCATCCTCTGCACTTAAGTGACTATCGAGATAAACTTCAACATTGGGTAATTTTAAAAACTGCTGCTCTCTATAATCTTTAACTCGCATCCATTCACTTAAAGATGGTAAACGAGATTCTTGTGCAACGCGTCCTCCTAATTCATTACGCGCCTCTGAAAGCATTACCTTATAACCGCGCTTACCTAATGCATGAGCTGCTTCAAGCCCTGCCGGGCCTGCACCAATAACCAAAACAGAACTTTCTGATTTTTTTTCAGGTACATATTCTGGATGCCAACCGCGACGCCATTCTTCTCCCATTGTAGGATTTTGCGTACAACGAATGGGTACACCTAACTGATCACCAGTATAACATATGTTACATCCGATACATTCGCGTATATCTTCATAGCGTCCTTCTTCTATTTTTTTTGGTAAAAAAGGATCTGCAATTGAAGGTCTTGCGGCACCAATCATATCTACTATCCCGCGTTTAATTTGATTAACCATAGTATCAGTGGAAGTAAAACGTCCAACGGCTACCACAGGTTTACTTGTCATTTGTTTTACATAATTAATATAAGGTTCGTTGTCGCCTTCATTGACAAAACGTGATGTGCCCAATTCAATATCCCAACTAGCTGGAGTTATATCCCACATGTCTGGTAACTCAGCAACTTGCAAAAAAAATTCACGTGTTTCTTCTACAGCTGGTTTATTGTTCTTCATCTTATCATCATCAGGAGAAAAACGTACAGCAACGGCCATTGTTTCACCAACAGCATCTTTTAAGACTTCAATTATTTCTCTAAGTAGGCGAGAACGATTCTGAACACTCCCACCATATTCATCATCACGATCATTAGTGTCACTACGTTGAAAGTTATTTAGCAAATAATGATGATTAGCATACGCGTAAACGATATCAAAACCTGCGTCTTTTGCCCTTAATGCAGCATCACGGAACCATTGGCGCAAATCTCGAAAATCTTGTTTGTCCATTTTACGAGACTGATAAGGAAGGCCTTTCCAGTTAGGTCTTGAATTAACATCAAGAGGCGCTTCTCTAGTATATAAACTCGATGCATTCGCTCCGCTATACCAAAGTTCTACACCAGCTAATGCTCCATGTTTATGTAATTTATCAGTCATCATTCGATGAGCACGAACATCTGATTGATCCCACAAAGATGTATATGAGTGAGGTAAATCATCGGAACTTGGATGAATAGAGCAATACTCAGTATTAACTACACCCCAACCACCTTCGGCTTTCATACTACGCATTTCTGCTAACATGTTTGGACGCTGCCACCCCATACCTGTGCAGTGAGGAACCTGATAAAACCGATTTTTTGTAGTTACTGGACCAATCTTCAAAGGATCAAAAAGAATATCAAAGTGAGGGTCATGTGTCATAAAAAAACCTAGAAGAGAAATGTGATAATTTCATTAATAATAAGTATATAATATATATTTTTAATTCACAAATTACTTAGGATTTTTACAGGCAAGTTGTTGTTTGAGTACATTGTTGAAATTGATGTTGTTAAAGATCCTGGAGTTAGTAATTTCTTCATAATTATAATGTATAATAAAATCTAATAAATTTTTGGAGTATGCAATGAAAATTTTATCAATTCAAAACCTTAAATGGGGAAGCACATTTCTTGTTCTTTTTGGTATATTACTAACAAATATTAACATTTATCCAGCAAACATTTTCCTTCATGGTTGTGGTGTATTTGGATGGACTGTATCTGCATTAATAACAAGGGATAGACCTGTTCTTGTTAATTTTGGTTTACAAATACCATTATTTCTATTTGGATATTACACATTAATTTTCTAGAATTTATGAATCAAGATATAATTACACATTTATTTAATTTATATGAATTAAAGGGGTTTAATATTAAATATGGAGAAAAAGAAGTAACTCAACTTGAGCATGCACTTCTATGTGCTGACTTAATTGATTTTATTTCTAAATAA
>CAJXJG010000304.1 GCA_913054425.1 uncultured Fidelibacterota bacterium | reverse complement strand
TAATAAATATGGTTTGTCCCAATTGTCATGCTGAATATCTTGAAGGAATTGATGTCTGCGCAGACTGTAAAGTCTCCTTGGTGGACACTGAACCGCTTGAGCTACCCCTCCAGGAAATTATCTGGTCCAAATTACGTCCTGTCCCAGGCCAGGTTTATGCTGAGATGGTGGCAGAAGTACTGAAATCAAAGAATATTCCCCATTACATTAAATCTGACTGGGCGGGTTCCGCCTTTGGAATTTCTGCAGCAAATCTTGCGGGAAACAATGTCACTATCCATGTCCCTGAGAATCACAAAAAAGAGGCTGATGAGATTCTCAGCGAAATCCTAGGATAACATTCGTGTCCCAAAATCAAATACAGTCGATTAAAGGCACTCACGATATTCTGCCGGACCAATCCTGGAAATGGAGGGAGTTGGAAACATCCCTGCATAATTTTATGTCCCTGTACGGATACAGGGAAATTCGTACTCCCGCATTTGAAGAGACAGAACTATTTTCCCGGAGCGTCGGTGAAGATACAGACATTGTCTCAAAAGAGATGTACAGTTGGACCGACCAGGGCGGAACGCATCTCACCCTGAAACCGGAATTAACCGCACCGGTTGTGCGCTCATTTATCCAGCACAGCCTTGCAGGCGCATCACCCATAACAAAATTATATTATTTAGATGCCTTGTTCAGACGCGATCGCCCGCAAAAGGGACGCTGGCGGCAATTTCACCAGTTCGGGGTGGAATCTTTTGGGTCAGAATTTCCGGAACAGGACGGAGAAGTCATTGTCATGGCATACAATTTTTTCAGGGAATTAGGATTAACTGATCTTACCTTAAAACTAAACAGCATTGGATATCCGGAATGCAGGTCAGCTTACCGGAAAAGCCTCCGGGAATTTCTTCGCCCACATCTTGCTGATCTGTCGGAAACGAGCCAAAAGCGTTTTGAATCAAACCCTCTCAGGATTCTTGATACAAAAGTTCCCCATGAAATAGAATTATTAAAAAATGCACCGGTTATTAGTGACTATCTATCAGCTGAAGATGTGAAGCATTTTAAAGAGGTCAAAGCGGTATTAAAGGAATGTGATATTCCATACGTAACGGATCCCCGGATGGTTCGAGGGTTGGATTATTATACTCGCACCACATTTGAAATCACTTCCGATTCTCTGGGAGCACAGAACGCTATCTGCGGAGGAGGCCGGTATGACAATCTTGTGGAAACTTTGGGTGGAAAGCCGATTCCTGCAGTCGGCTTTGCTGCCGGTGTAGAACGGATCATGCTTGTATTGGAAAGTGTTGATTCAAATGTAAAACCGGTGAATACAGACATTTACATTGTCTGTTTAGGTTCTGTATCCAGGATGGTGACCCTCACTTTGGCAGAAACACTGAGGCAAAAAGGATTGGCAACTGAAACGGATATGCTCCGTCGAAGCCTGAAATCCCAATTGCGGGATGCAAATCGTACCGGGGTAAAAATAGCCGTGATCATTGGTGAAAAGGAAATGGAGAACCAAAACGCTCAAGTTAAAGATTTCCGTTCCGGTGACCAATCTGAAATTGGGCAGGATTCACTGGTTGATTATATTGTTGGCTTGAATTTATAATTTTTTTCAATTACATTAATACGCACACGCGAAAACGAAAATTATGAATCACTTTTTTGTTCACTTGATAATTGCCCCTGGAAATGAGTAAAAAACCACTATTGGTAGTAGAATCACCTTCCAAGGCCAGAACCATCTCAAAATATCTCGATGGGGCTTTCGAGGTGCTTGCATGCGTAGGACATGTTAAGGATCTTCCTAAGAATGATTTGAATATTGATGTTCACAATAACTTTAAGGTGACCCTGGAGGTTCTTCCGGACAGGAAGCAGTTTATACGGGATCTTAAATCCAAAGCGAAGACAGCGTCCAAAGTAATCCTTGCCATGGATCCCGACAGAGAAGGTGAAGCGATTGCGGATCATATTACCCAGGAAATTCCTCTTGCTGCGATTGAGCGGATTCAGTTTTCGGAAATAACGAAGACAGCGGTTAGGGATGCCTTGAGTCAGCCACGTCCCCTCAACACGAATTTGATTTCAGCCCAGATGACTCGCCGTATTATTGACCGATTGGTGGGGTATTCGATTTCCCCGGTATTATGGGGGACCCTCCAGAAAAATATGAAATTTGTTAAAACAGCTTTATCTGCCGGTCGTGTCCAATCTGCAGCCGTGAAGATCATGGTTGACAGGGAACGGCAAAGAGCACGTTTTAAACAGGCCAATTATTTTGATCTGAAAGCTATTTTAAAAACTGCAGATTCAGAAAATTTTGAATCTAACCTTTTCAAATTGAATGACCAAAACCTTGCAGCAGGAAAAGATTTCGAAAAGGAATCGGGCCAACTGAAAAATCAAAAGGTGCTTCTTCTCACCGAATCGCAGGCCAACGCTCTGTTGGAAGAACTGAAACCGGGTCCATGGATCGTTTCCGATATTGAGGAAAAACCAAGAACCTCCAAGCCATATCCTCCATTTACAACCAGTACTCTTCAGCAGGAGGCGGGCAGGAAACTCAGGTATGCCGCCAAAAACACGATGAGAATTGCTCAACGG
>CAJXJG010000303.1 GCA_913054425.1 uncultured Fidelibacterota bacterium | reverse complement strand
GGACTTCAGGATAATGGGACATTACTCTATACCGACAGTGATCTGGATATTAACGATTTGGTTACAGGCGGGGACGGCGCCTACTGTTTCTTTGATCAGGATGAACCTGAATTAATCATCACCTCCGTGTATTACAACAGGTACTATTTTATTGACATGAATAGTTGGAATTATGAATACGATAATTCCAATAGCGGTGTTTTCATAAATCCTGCAGATTATGATGATGTTGGAAATGTACTCTATGCCAATGCCGTCAGGTTTGACGGCGGTCTCCAGAATAGGATTATCAGGATTGACAATATCCCCGGGAATCCTGATTCTGATATGATATATCTGAACACAAATACATCTGTGTATTTCTCTCATGTAAAAGTTTCTCCCTATTCAGATAACAGTACAACCCTGTTCTTGGGGACTCAATCCGGTCGGTTGTACCGGATCAACAATGCCCAGGCGTATCCTCAGACCACAGAAATTGGTGCTTCATCTTTTCCAACCGGAAACATTTCCTGCGTAGATGTGGGCGGATCGGAAGATACCCTGCTGGTAACGTTTTCCAACTATGGAGTTTTGTCTGTTTGGCAAACTCATAACGGTGGTAATTCCTGGCAGGAGAAAGAGGGAAACCTGCCGGATATGCCTATCCGCTGGGTGACTTACCATCCCGACAATTCAAATCAGGCTATGCTGGCAACAGAGATTGGAGTATGGACCACCACAAATTTACAGAATGAGAATGTGACCTGGCAGCCCTCAGTGAATGGGTTAGCAAATGTCCGGGTGGATATGCTTGATTTACGTGAGTCTGATCATACGGTTTTAGCTGCAACTCATGGAAGGGGATTTTTCTCCGCCAGTTATGATTTTGTTCCACCCGCTCAGGAAATTGATGTTACCTATGAAACCGGTTGGAACCTGGTTGGACTTCCATTAGATGTTTCCAATCCGAATTACATATCACTTTTTCCGGATGCAATTGAAGAGACGCTTTACGGATATCAGCCAAATGGTTATGTACAGGGGGACAGTTTATTCCATGGAAATGGGTATTGGCTTCGATTTTCTGATGAAAATACTACGACAATCTCAGGATCAGTATTAGATGATCTGCAGATTTCACTGGCAGAAGGCTGGAACCTGATTTCAGGGATCACAACCTCTATTGCTGTAAACAACATTTTAGACCCAAGTGAGCTCATCATTCCCGGGACAGTGTATGGCTTTGACAATGGATATCTGGAAGCGGAAACTATAGAGCCCGGTTACGGTTACTGGCTCAGAAGTTCCGGGGAAGGGGAAATTACTCTTTCAGCTTCTGCAGTTGCATCCAAAACTAAATCCTTTCAATTTACCGCACACTTGAACACATTAAAACTTGAACACATGGTTTTATTTTTTGGTAACAACATTGAAGTAGAAAATGTGATCAGCTACAGTCTTCCCCCCAAACCTCCGATTGGTGCAAAGGACATACGTTTTTCCGGTGACACAAAACTTTGCGCAACCGATGAATGCGTAATTGAAATGGTGAATGACGAACAACCGATTACAATTGGCTGTGACATAAATGACGGTGAGAGTTGGGAAATCATCCCTGTCATTGCGAGTGGAACAGAGTGGAGCGAAGCAATCTTGTTAACGGGTGAAAATCAATTCACTTTAAATTTAGAAATTGAACGATTGATTTTAAGGAAAACAACATATTCCCAGGTCCCGACAGAATTTGCTCTTTTTCCGGCTTATCCCAACCCTTTCAACCCAATCACCACCATCCGTTTTTCCGTAGGGGCGATGCATGCATCGTCCATAAAGGTTTACGACATCACCGGTCGATTAATTGAAACCTTGATTGACGAAGAATTGAAATCGGGCCACCACACCGTCCAGTGGAATGCAACTGGATTTTCCAGCGGTGTCTATTTTGTCCGTTTAGAATCAGGAACATATTCCCAATCACAAAAACTTATTCTGTTAAAGTAAGAAAAACCTCCCTTTATTTGTTATCAGTTACATTGAAAATATTTTAAGATTGATAATGACAGTAGAGAATTTTACCAAATCAATCGAAGAAAAGACACTACCGAAAGATTTAACACAAATTTTAACTGCTTTATGGTATGACGGAATTGGTGATTGGAAAAAGGCTCATGAGATCACACAAAATATTTCCACCGTTCAAGCGTCAGAGGTTCATGCTTATCTTCATCGAAAAGAAGGGAACAATTCCAATGCCAATTATTGGTACACTAAAGTTGGAAAGAAATTTTGCAATAAACCATTGCATGAGGAATGGACTGAGCTGGTAAAAAAGAATTTATAATACAATTTTTTATAATTTTATTTAAAGTATAACCAACAGGACACGGAAATTTTTGTTTCTGTTCTTATCCATTCGGAGTAATTTATAGAATCCTTTGGTAAACTTTTTAATTTGTGCAAAAGGTTTTTCAAAGGGTTCTTATAGAAACAATGTAACCGGGAGTACATATGAATGACCCTGCTTTTTTAGCCTATAAACCTCTGCAAGTAATCTCTGAGAATGAAATGAAAAATAATTCATTGGATTTTCTCAATAAAATCGGTTTCAGGAAAAGCATAAGGCATTTTTCCGA
>CAJXJG010000302.1 GCA_913054425.1 uncultured Fidelibacterota bacterium | reverse complement strand
AAATGGAACGACATATAAAATTGATCCTACAAATCATCCTACTGCATTTTCAGCGGTATCCAATGGTAAAAGTATTTACTTAAGCTGGACGGATGCTGCAACCGGTTCCCAGGCACCGGATAGTTATTTAATTAAAGGTGAAACCGATGCTTCAATAGCAGACCCGAGCGATGGGGATGATGTAAGTGATGACCTCAGCAGTGCCGGGAATGCAGTTGTTGTAAGCATATCTCACGGTTCCGGGGGAACATATACTTTTTCCAATCTTACAGAAAACGCAACTTGGTATTTTGAGATTTTCTCCTATACCAATACAGGAAGTAATAAAAACTATAAGACAGATGGAACCATCTTAACGGCCAATGCCACAACAGGATCGTTACCCCCAAGTAGTACGGCAAGCGGATTATTTTTTTCAGAGTGGCACGAAGGTGCTAGTAATGATAAATATTTTGAGATTTATAATGGTACGGGTTCATCAGTTGCTCTAAGCACTTATGCCTATCCAAGCGTTTCAAATGCACCAACAACTGCAGGTGCATATGAATACTGGCAGGATTTTACAAGCGGTGCAACAATTGCCAACGGCGACGTGTATATTGTTTGTCACGGCTCAGCCAATTCATCAATCCTTGCGAAGTGTGATGAAACCTGGTCGTACATTTCAAATGGTGATGACGGATTAAAGTTAGTATCAGGGGGAACTTGGGTTGATGCAGATAGTGATGGGACAAAAGAGGCAGGTGAAGTCACAGGGTTTACTGTAATAGATGTTTTAGGTGATTTTCAGGCAGACCCTGGTAGCGGTTGGGAGGTTGCAGGAACATCCAATGGTACACAAAATCATGTTATGGTGAGAAAATCATCAGTTACATCTGGAAATACCAGCTGGACAAACTCAAGAGGAACAACGGTTAGTAATTCAGAATGGATAGTGGAATCATATGCAACCGATAATTTGGGGTATCATAATGTTACGACCTATACAACGATTAGTGGAAATGCAGGATGGAGAATGCTTTCTTCTCCAAAATCCGGCACAACCGTTTCTGATATCTCCGATGATACTCCCGTCCAAGGTATAACGGGTGGAAGTGACGCTTCGGCAGATGCCAACTTTTATATAAATGATGCATCTACCGGAAGCGGAACAAACGGATGGGATAAACCAACAAATGTTACAACAGCTATAACAGATGGTCTGGGTTATATCCTATATTTCTTTAATAATACAACGAACGGTAGTTCAGCGCTCCCCGTGACACTTGATGTTTCAGGAGCTGCTCCGACTGCAGATGTTGCTGTAACATTATCCGGTACTTATGCACTTTTGGGAAATCCTTTTTATCAAAGTATAAAAATTGATGATTTAAATGGTAATAATTCCGGTGATGGAACACAAAATGGATTAAAAAGTCCTATAAGTGTATGGAGTGATGCGTCAGGATCATATCTGACATATAATCTCGGGGCAAGCCATGTATTAAATGCGTGGCAGGGATTTTTTCTTGAAAGGAATTCCAGTTCAACTACTCAGGTAACCATTCCTGTATCTTCACAAACGGGAAAGGCGACAACGATTTCTGTGTTTTCAAAAATGAGGCAAATCAATCGTCGGAAAATTGAGATTTGGTTAGAATCTCCCAATGGGAATAAAGATATTTCAAATAAACTATACTTTACCGAACAGTCAAACTGGGATAAAGATGCATTTGACGGAGGTAAGTTATTACCATTGGACAGTAGCCCAAGTTTAGCCTTTGTCAAAAACTTTAGTGGTGAAAAAGAGTTGCTGGTTCAGGACGCCCGGGCATTCCAACCAAAGCAGAACCAATCCTATGAATTAGCCATTCTTGATGCTGGAATTACAGGTACATATCGGATTAGCTGGCCCGCATTTGAGAATATTCCTCCAGAATGGGAAATAACATTGACGGATTTAGAGAATGGAAAAAAGGTGGGTATGTTGAATACAGATTCCTATGCATTTGAAATAAAGAGTGCGATGGGAAAGATACGCAGCAATTCCATAGTGCCAGGTGTTGTGGATGCTATGGAAGTTTACAGAGGCCGTATCACTTCACGCCTTCAGATATCCATTACGGGTATAACTGAAATGGGTGTTGAAGATGAATTATTGCCGATTGAATATTCCTTGCATCCTGCATATCCAAATCCATTCAACCCGGCAACAACAATTCGATATGATCTGCCTACAGAAAGCTATGTTTCACTTAATATTTATGATATCAGGGGTAACCTTGTAGAAACACTAATGGCTGAGTCAATGCCGGCTGGAAACCATACCCATGTCTGGACTCCAGATAACCTGCCGACCGGTTTGTATATCATTCAGCTGAAAACTAAAAATAGAGTATTTAATCAAAAGATTACTCTCGTTAAATAAATGAAAAGTAATAAGAAGGAGAATCTGTTATGAAAAATACAATCACACGTTTCGTCCTTATGGCCCTCCCGCTCATAAGCTTTATATCAGCCCAGCCGGACTTTCCGGCTCTTCCAAATCAGGCCCCCATTGGCGGGTTAGGCCTTTTGGCTGCAGCCGGAGGTGCCATGGCCTTAAAGAAATTTAGGGATAAAAAGAAGAAATAGTTT
>CAJXJG010000301.1 GCA_913054425.1 uncultured Fidelibacterota bacterium | reverse complement strand
GTTTTGCCAGTTCCACATCCCCATTATGGTTGAAGCCGATTTCCGCCACGAGAAACGCGGGATGCCCTGCTCCCAAAAGTTTACCGCAGAAATTAATTCTTTTTTTTTCGACCATGTCCAAAATCTAAATTATTTATCCCAATGCATTAATTTTTCTACTCACTCTTTAACGGCTAATTCGCATCAAATCATACTATCAATTATCATTTTAGCAATAATATGCCATTTACATAAATTTCACTATTTCATTTAAATTGGAGATTTTTATCCTTCAATTTCTTCACCCCATAAACCGTTAATAACATATAATCAGGGACATAAAACAATGAGGCCTTATTTAAGGCTCATTGGATTTTGTGATTTAGAAACCCTCAGAATATTTCCGGTCGTCCTTTAAAAATGAAACACAAAGATTATATGCCAAAAGATCCGGGAGTTGATTCCAAGCTTTACGACAAGGAATATTTTGAGTCTGTTGACGGGGCTCAATATTTTGCTGAAAACAAAACGGCCCCAAAATTTATTTACGCTGTTAATATAAGCGGCTTAACCACGGGCGATAGTGCCTTGGATATTGGCTGTGGACGCGGCGATTTGTTGATGGCTTTGGCTCAGAAAGGAGCTGATGTCACGGGCATTGATTACTCCGAGGAGGCTTTGAAAATAGCGCAAAAAGCCATCGCCAAACAATCGACCGAATGGAAACACAGAATAAAAGTTTTACAATCAAACGCTACCTCCTTGAAATTCCCAGATCAGACTTTTGATTATGTGTTTATGACAGACATTGTGGAACATCTGTATCCCTCCGAATTACAGAAATGCTTTGAGGAGTGCAAACGCGTTTTAAAACCCGACGGAAAGCTCGTCGTCCATACCGCTCCAAACCGATGGTACAACGAATTTGGCTATCCACTCTGGGAACAACCAATTAATAAAATTTTAAACCGTCTTTTCCGGCAAAATCTGCTGACAAGGCCCATCCGAACTGAAATGGATTTAAAAGTCCACATCAATGAACAAACCACCTTAAACTTAAAAAAATACTTGGCAAATACCGGCTTTAAATCAAAAATCTGGCTGGGCTCGGAATATGTAGTGCCCGTCAAAAAAGATTCCTCAATCACACAGCTACTGGAAATATTTCGTCAGGTACTATGTCATGCATATCCCCTTTCTCTCTTTCCCCCTTTAAACTTTATTTTTTGTAATGACATCTGGGCTATTGCAAAAAAAACATAATATTGGAAACCACCGTTACCGCTCCTTTGATCCAATCGTTGACTTAACAGCAACTGCCCTTATTCTTTTACCAAATAAACAGCGACCTGATCCCCCAGTCCCTCTCTATTAAGTTTTTTCGCCATTTTTTTGTAATTTTTTATCTCCTCTTGAGAAAAATCTGATTTGTCCGGGTTCCTTCCATGAGAATTTTCTGCCATCAGTGGTATGCCTTTTAAATTTTGTTCGCTTCCCCAGAATTGAAACTCAGTGGAGTCATAAACAATCTCTTTTATTTTAAAGTTCGTTTTCCCAGCAAGTACTTTTAAACTTTCAATGGAGTATAAAAAAAAGTGTCGGGGCGCATCCAGTTGCACCCAATGAGTCCCATATTTTTTCCAGGCTTCTGACGAGACCAGAGGAATTCTAATCAAACACATTCCATCCGAAGGCATCAACCGATAAACCACCTCAAGTGTTTCTATCGGATTTGGCAGGTGCTCAAAAGAATGGTGAAACATAATTATGTCCTGCTCCTCATCCAGTTCATGCACCCAGGTCTTTTTTATGGTTAGACCATTGGTATACTCTATATCTTTATCGATATGGGGTTCTACTCCCAGCACATTTTCAAAGCCCGCTTCTTTGAGAAAATAAAGTAGAAAACCCGTTCCACATCCCACATCAACAATTCTTTTTTTTCGGGTCAAGTTCAAACGCGACATACTGGACATATCACCATCCTCCGGGTGAACCAGCCTTATCAGCCTGCCCAAAACCCCCTTCTTTAAAACGCTATAACTATCTCTTTTTCTTCTGGCCCAACTCACAACAGGATTCAAATACAAATTTTCAGGGCTCCGGGAAAGACTTAAATAATCCTGTTGGTAATATGGAGACATGTCTGATGGAATTTCTGCTATCTGCAAACATTGGCATTTTGCGCATTGAAAATAACAGAATTCTTCCTTCAACCCGAACATCATTTCACGAACGGTGTAAACCGGATGATCATCTGAAAATCCACAAACACAGCAAACTCGGTAATGAGATTTGACATCTTGCATCATTTGAGTCAATTCCCTGAAGAACGAAAAAACAGCTTTGACCAAGGGTCAAGCTTTGGATAAACATTGATCAAAAGCTGCCGTTGCTCATCGTTAAAGGGTTTCACATAAATAAGCAATGCAACGAGTGTTATTAAATATAAACTCAGATTTGTTATCAAATGCCCTAAATTCAGCCAGGATAATATCAGGCAAGGTATAGAGGCTATCAGGCAATACAAAAAACACTGCCCAATGACCGGGAAAACAGGGGCGATTTCCATTTCAGCAGTGATGGTTTTTAACTGCCGCAAAACCATATAAACCATTACCACCCCTGTCGCTATTA
>CAJXJG010000300.1 GCA_913054425.1 uncultured Fidelibacterota bacterium | reverse complement strand
GCTTGTGTTGGCACAATTTGCTCTTTAAAATCCCTGTCCTTGATCTTTTGGATAGCTAAAAAATTGTCATCAAGAACATTTTCGAGTTCCCTAGAAATGCGTTCCCCTCCCTCATCTTTTTCCAATTGGTCAACAACATCTCTCTTTCTCACATTCCCCTTAAAAATATCTGTTATATGAATCCATAAAGGATTCGTGGCCATCATTTGTTTTTTGTAATACTCTAATTCGAGTGTTTTAATGTTTACATATAGCGGTTTAATATCGTGTGTTATTTCATCTTCTTTATAATAAGGCGGAATATTTCCTGACATTAAAATATATAAAGTTGTAATTCTTTGTTGACCATCCAGTATGATTTTAACAGATCCTTGCTTTGGATCATATTTATGGTCACCCTTCAACTCAGGTGGAGTATTGGTTTCCCAAGTGAGCATTGTACCTGTGGGGTAATCTTTAATAAGTGAAGAAATCAGGTTTTTAACATCAACTCTTCGCCAGACATATTCTCTTTGGAATGCAGGTACAAAAAGTTGCTTTTCATCAATCTTGATTAATATTTGATTAATTTTCATAACATCACTCTATATATATAGAAGAATTTTACACCCTATTTGCCCTATATGTCTATAAACAAAAACCCCCACGAGTGTGGGGCTTGATGGTTATATTGATTTAATAAGAAATGTATATTATTGTCTTTCTAGGATACTTCCATTCCATTCCCACCTTTGAGTATTACCTATATTGCTATTTCCTTTGTCTGAATTAAATACATCCATGAATCCATCATTATCTATATCCTGAGCTCTAATCCAAACCATCGACCTTCCTGTAGTATTGGTATTGTTCTCAATAAAAGTATCTGTTACATCTGTATAATTATAATCACCATCATGTTCATAAATCATAATCATTTCGTTTAGACCATCATCAGCATACCTACCAATAATTTCTTCTTTTCCATCACCATTAATATCTGCAATCGCAACATCACCTATAAATTCATCTCGAGTACCTAATGCTACTACTGTAATATTATCATCGGAAAAATATTCTCCATTCCCCCAATATATTCCAATCAATGCACCATTCCAATCACCAGAACCGAAAGGAGGATCATCAAAAGATCCGGCTACTATTAAATCCAAGTATTCATCAGCGTTAATATCATATAGAGTGTGTGACCACATATTTGATATACTGGCTTGTCCAAAAAATGCCAAATCTAAAGTAAAATCTGCATTTCCTGAATTCAGTAAAGTAAATACTCCATTATTACCACCACCACCACCAAAAACAATTACATCTAAATAACCATCATTGTTTACATCTCCTGAAGCCACATTATGATAGAAATCCGGGTTGAATAAACTTTCCAATTTTGAAAAACTGTATCCATTGCTATTACTCAGTAAAATAGATGGATAACCTCCTGGTCCACCATGTATTCCATGGTCGGCATAGAATACATCGGGCTTGCCATCATTATTGAAATCGCCAATCGCTGCTTCCCGAGCAGTAGTATTTTTTGCATTATCTGGAATTAGGATATTATCAAGTATGAAATTTTCATTTGAACCATCATTGATAAATAATTCTAAAGGATATTCTTCTGTAACTAAATCACTTCCAGTTTTTGAATGTAAAATATCTTCGAACCCATCACCATTAAAATCAGCTATAGCTACAGCTGCATCATACCAAAAATGAAATGTGTTACCTTCAGAATCGATTCCATTTAATGGAAGTCCATTGGCAACAGGAATCGCATAATAATCAAGCCATAAATCAGGATGTTTTAGGTTATAGGATGTATCAAAATAATTATATGTTTGGGAGAAATTACAACTTCCATCATCCACATTTGCGTCAACATCGTAGTTTTCAGCATCTGGGTCTGTGCAACCAAAAACTATTGTTGAAACAATATTTACAGCACCTGGAGTGGGTGTCGCAGAGGCAGCATAGGTTCCGTCATCCAGTAAGTTTGCGGTAACATCATCATAATCAAATGAATCATCATAGGTGTATGATATTACTACCTTACCATCCGCATCTTGAACATAGACAACATCACCGCCACCATCAAGTTTTTGATCAATTTGTGGCCAACCATCAGCTTCGCCTGTATACCAAACAACTAAATATCCACCTGCAGGAAAAACTGTGCCATCCGGGGCAATTGTAATTCCTGATGCAGCCTGGTCGTCAGAAAATCCCCAACCGGAGATATCTAAATCTACCGTGTCATTATTATATAGCTCGATAAAGTCAACGCCTTCATCGAAAAGATCAGCACCACAGCATAATTCACTGCTGGCGAGAAACTCGTTCAGATCGATGCCATAGACCGGAGGATAGGTACAACTACCGTCATCATAAGTAGCAGTACTGTCATAGTTAGTTGCAGTAGTGTCGATACATCCGCATATGTTATTACCACCTCTTACGCCAGCACAGTCTTCAGGTTCTTGTTCTTCTTCACAAGACCAATAAAGTAGTAATGGTAGTATTAGTAATATCTTTTTCATCAGCGGAATGTAAGAACAAATATGGGGGGAAGCAAAAAACCCCGCTACTGCGGGGCTCTTGCTTAAATCCTATCCCTTTGGGTGGGG